>PAFP01000004.1 GCA_002704185.1 Candidatus Pelagibacter sp. | reverse complement strand
TAAAATTTAAACCTGATTTAATATTCAGTGTAGATTGTCCAGACTTTAGTTTTAGAGTAATTGAAAAAGTTAAAAAAAAAATAAAAACGAAAGCCTATCACTTTGTTGCCCCAACAATTTGGAGTTGGAGAGAAAATAGAGCCTTGAAAATTAAAAAAATTATAGATCATATTTTTTTACTATTTCCATTTGAAAAATATTATTTTGATAAATATAACATAAGTAATAGCTTTGTAGGTCATCCATATTTTTTGAACTATAAAAATAATTATAATCAAAGTAATTTAAAAGGCGATATAATTACACTTTGTCCAGGTAGTAGAAAAAGTGAGCTAAATGAAATGTTACCAATTTTGATTGAGGTTATAAAAAAAATAAATAAAGATTATACTTTTCATTTTCCAGCCACTTCACAAACCTTTGATTATCTTAATAATATTTTGAAAAAACAAAAATTTAAATTTGTATTGTCTCAAAATGAAGAGGAGAGGAGTAAATATATCAGAGATTCTATTATAAGTGTTGCTAAATCAGGAACAATTTCTCTGGATATTTGTAAAAACATGTGTCCCTTAATAACAATTTATAAAATGACAAATTTAAATTATTTTCTAATAAAGCCTTTTGTGAAAGTAAAATTTGTAAATATTATAAACATAATTGCAGGTAAAGAGATTATACCAGAATTAATACAATATGATTGTACAGCAGATAAAATTAGTTCATTAGTATTAAAATATCTAGAAAATAAAAATCTAAGATTAAATAATGTTGAAAATTACTCAAATATAATTAGCCAATTTGCTAATAAAGGTACAGATATTAAAATAATTAAATTTTTACAGAAAAATCTTTAATTATCTTTTATTTAAAGGCTGAAATTCTCTAGGTTTTTCACCAATATATAATTGCCTTGGTCTACCTATTTTATTTTTGGGATCTAAACACATTTCTTTCCAATGAGCTAACCAGCCAGCTGTTCTCGCGATAGCAAATAAAACAGTAAACATAGACGATGGAAATCCCATTGCGCTTAAGGTAATACCAGAATAAAAATCAATGTTTGGATAAAGTTTTTTTTCTACAAAATACTTGTCATTTAAAGCGATTTTCTCTAGCTCTTTTGCAACCTCTAATAATTTATCATCTGTTCTACCTAAAACCTCTAATACTTCGTGACATGTTTTTTGCATTACTTTTGCTCTAGGGTCATAATTCTTATATACTCTATGACCAAATCCCATTAGCCTGAAAGGATCATTTTTATCTTTTGCTTTATCTATATACTTATTTATATTTTTAACATCTCCAATTTCTTTTAGCATATTTAATGCTGCTTCATTTGCACCACCGTGTAATGGACCCCAAAGAGATGTGAAACCTGTCGATATAGATGCAAATGGATTAACTCCAGAAGAAGCCGCTAATCTAACAGTTGATGTTGATGCATTTTGTTCGTGGTCTGCGTGCAAAATAAAAATTTTGTCTAGTGCTTTTGCAAAAATTTTATTAACCCTGTATTTTTCTGCGGGCACTGCAAAACACATCTTTAAAAAATTTTCAGTATAATTCAATTCATTGTCAGGATATATAAATGGTTGTCCAATAGAATACTTATATGCCATGGCTGCCAGAGTTGGTACTTTAGCAATCATTCTTCTTGCCGAAATAACTCTTTGATCTAAATCGTTAACATTTGTAGAATCTGGATAAAAGGCAGACAAAGCTGCAACACATGCTACTGTAATAGCCATAGGATGCGAGGCTCTACGAAAACCATTAAAAAAAGTTTGCATTTGTTCATGAACCATTGTGTGATTTTTGATTACATTTGAAAATTCATCCCATTGTTTTTTATTAGGCAGTTGTCCTTGCCATAAAAGATAAACTACTTCTAAAAAGTTACTTTTCTCAGCCATAATATCCATAGGATAACCTCTGTAGTAACATTCCCCTTTGTCTCCATCTATATATGTGATACTGGACTTACAACTAGCAGTTGATGTAAAACCGGGATCATAGGTAAAAAAACTTGAGTCAGAATAAAGTTTAGTAACATCAATTACAGAGGGTCCTATAGATCCGTCTAATAAGGGCAGTTCAAACTCTTTATCTTTAATTGTAAATTTTGATTTTTTTGTCATTAAGTTGCGAATTTTTATCAGTTTTAATTATAAAAGTCTAATTTTACGTAAAAAGTTTTAATCTTCTGACCGTTTCTTTAATACCAAGGCTTTTAATTATGTCGGTTATACCTGGCCCTCTCTCTGAACATATTAAACATAATCTTATAGGTTTACCAAATTCTTTAAATTTGATTTTATTTTCCTTAATAACTTCATCTATATTTTTTTTTAACGTCTCAATATCGATTATGTTTTTTTTAGAAATTTTTGCAACGAAAGAGTCTATAATTTCTTTCTCTTTTTCACTTGGATTAAATTTAAAATTTTTACTAATTTTACTATAATTAAAAATGTATTCCGCATTAAGATAAATATTTTTTAGAGAAACTGTATTATTTTTTAAAAAATGTATTGATTGCTTAATTTGATCTAGGATATTAGAAGATAATTCAAAATTACGTTCGTAATTATTTAAATATTCACTAAATTGATAAAATAAATCATCATCACTTAAAGACTTAATATACTCTACATTAATTGAATGAATTCTGTCTATGTCTAATTTAGAAGGCGATTTGCCTATATTCTCTAAATTGAATAATTTTATACTTTCTTCCATACTAAATATTTCTTTGTCTTTATAAGACCAGCCTAATCTTAGTAAGTAATTTCTCATTGCATCAGGTAAATATCCGTTTTTAATATATTCCTCAATATTTGAAGACCCATCTCTTTTTGATAATTTTCTACCGTCCTTACTATGAATCAAAGGTACATGTGCAAATTGAGGAATTTCCCACCCCATTGCATCGTATATTTGTTTTTGTTTAAAAGAATTTATCATATGGTCGTCTCCTCTAATAATATGCGTAATTTTCATTTCATGATCATCTACAGTAGCCGATAATTGATAAGTAGGTGATTTGTCTTTTCTTAAAATTATAAAATCTTCAATTGTAGAATTTGCAATATTTTTATCACCTTGAACAATATCTTTAATAATAGTATTTCCGGAAATTTTGCTTTTGAATCTTAAAACAGGATCTACGTCATCTGGTATTTTTAAATCTTTAGGATCTCTCCATTTTCTATTATATATGTACGGAGTGCCTCTTTTTTTACATATTTCTTTCTGTTTATTAATTTCTTCATCTGTGCAATAACATTTATATGCAAATCCCTTTTTTAACAATTCATTTGCAATCATGATATGCTGATTAATATTTTTGGATTGTTTTACAAAATTATTTTGAAATTCTAATCCTAACCAATTTAAAGTTTTAATTATTTGCTTTTCGTATTTTTCTTCTGATCTAAGTTTATCAGTATCTTCGATTCTTAATAAAAAATCTCCTCCCTTATTTTTTGCAAATAAAAAATTAAATAAAGCAGTCCTTGCACCGCCAATATGTAAGAAGCCTGTAGGCGATGGAGCAAATCTAGTAATTATTTTCATTACTAAGATTTATATCAATTTTTTAGAAATTTCTATAAAGCGAGACTAAAATACCTTGTATTTTTACTCTTTCTGGATTAAAAATTCTAGTTTCGTATTGTTTATTGGCACTCTCTAAAGCAATAGTATTTAATTTTTTTCTAAAACGTTTTAACGTTGCTTCATGATTATCTATTAAAGCTACAACTATTTGACCGTTATTAGCCACTTCAGTCTTTTTAATAATTACTGTATCGCCGTCATTAATACCTGCATCAACCATGCTATCACCTTCAACTTTTAAAGCAAAGAAATCGCCATTTGGGTTACCAGGTGGATAAGATATTGAGTCTTCCTCATTTTCGAGAGCTTCAATAGGCAATCCCGCTGCTATTTTACCAATCACAGGAATAGTTTTTGACTTGTTAATGTTGTTGTCATTATTTAATCCACCTTCTATAATACTAGGTTTAAAATTATTATAGAGATCTTGAACACCAGCATTCTCTGGCAATTTAATAACTGACAAACATCTGGCTTTATGTGGCAGTCTCTTTAAAAAACCCCTTTCTTCTAGTGCAGCTATCAACCTATGTATTCCAGATTTTGATTTTAAATTTAAAGATTTTCTCATCTCGTCGTATGAAGGACAAGTACCAGTATTTTTCAACTTCTCGTTGACATATAGTAGCAAAATTTTTTGTTTTTTAGTTAGCATAAGAACAAAACCTAAACAATTATGTTCTATTAAAGTTCTAGAGAATTTACAACTTAAAAAAAAACAATGATTACAATGACTTATTTGAGTAAACTTGATATTTTTTCACTTATTGAACTAGATCTTATTATTGATTCTCCAACAAGAAAATTATTTATATTTGTTTCATTTTTGATTTTTTTTATATCTTCATGGCTATTTATTCCGCTTTCGCAAATCACTTTACGCTCATGAAGTTCAAAGAGATTATATAGGTTTATAGTATTATTAATATTAACAGTAAAATCTTCTAAATTTCTATTATTAATTCCTATTATTGCTTTTTCAAATTTTAATGCAATTTCCATTTCTTTTTCGTTATGAGTTTCTAGGATCACATCTAATCCCAAGTTAATAGCCAATTCATACATATCATTAATAAGGTTCTTATTTGTATTTTTGATTAAAATTAAAACGCAGTCTGCTCCTAAAACGGATGCTTCATAAATTTGGTATAGATCTACAAAAAAATCCTTACATAAAATGGGAATATTAGTAAATTTTCTTATATCTTTTATATATTCCTTGCTTCCAAGAAAATATTTCTTCTCAGTTATAATTGACAAACAAGCAACACCATTATTTATGTATTCTTTTGCTATATTTACATGATCAAAATTCTCTCTAAATATACCTTTGGACGGGCTAGCTTTTTTAATTTCAGCTATCAGACAAGTTTTATTATCAAATTTAAAATTATCTATTTGTTTAGAAAAAGCAAATTTTTTTTTCTTTATATTTTTTTTAAGTTCATCTAGACTTAATTTATTTTTAGCCTCTTTTATTTCTATAATTTTGTCTTTGCAAATTTTATTTAAAATATTATTCATTATTTTGTTATTTTATCTAAATGTTTAATGACTTTACCACTGGATATAAAATTATACATTTTTTCGTAAGCTATTTTTAATTCATTTTCTTTTTCACATACGAGCAGAGCAGCTGCCGAGTTTAAAGCTATTATTTCAAGTAAAGCATTCTTAGAGCCTGAAAATACTTCCAACATTTTATTTTTGTTATATTCAGCATCATCACCCAAAATATCTTTTATGTTACCATCGGATTTTAGTATTTTAGATGGTATAACTTCAAATTGGTTGATTTTGCCGTTGTCAAGCTCGTATACATCGGTATTTGCAAAAATCGATATTTCATCGAGTCCATCTTGACTATGAAATACCCAGGCTTTTCTTGATCTTAAATTTTTTAAAACATATATATACTTTTCTAGTATATCCTTCGAAAATACACCAATTATTTGTCTATTAACGTTGGCTGGATTTAATAATGGTCCTAAGAGATTAAATATTGTTCGCTTACCAATTTTTTTTCTTACTTCTGAAACATATCTCATTGCGGGGTGATAATTAGGAGCGAACATAAAAGCAAAATTATTTTCTTCTAATGACTTAATCACACCTTTTTGATCGAGATTGATATCAATTCCTAATGACTCAAAAATATTTGCAGAACCACATTTTGACGAAATATTCTTGTTACCATGTTTTGCAACCTTTATCCCATTTGCCGATAATACAATAGCAACTGCTGATGAAATATTGATTGTATTTTTTTCATCACCTCCAGTACCGCAAGTATCAATTAAATCTCCCTTAAATAAAATATTTTTACATTTTTCTCTTAAAGCTAATACACCGCCAGTAATTTCTTCTATAGCCTCTCCTTTAATTGATAAATTAATTAAAATTTCTTCTAAAGTTTCATTATTTATTTTCCCTGACATTATAAGAGAAAACATTTCCTTGCTTTCTTCTATGCTTAAATTTTTTTTATTTTTTATTTTTTCTAAAATTTTATCTAACATATTTTAAAAAATTATTTATTATTTCTTTGCCATAAGAGGTTTTAATGCTTTCTGGATGAAATTGTATTCCATGCAAATTATATTTTTTATGTTTTATACCCATAATTATGCCTTCTTTTGTTGTTGCAGTAATTTCAAAACATTTTGGCAAAGTTTTTTTTTCAACTATTAGGCTATGATATCTTGTGCCATTAATAATTTTTGGCAGATTATTAAAAATTCCTTTTTTATTGCTGTATATTTTACTTATTTTTCCATGCATCACTTTTTTTGCTTTTACGACTTTACCCCCTAAGCTTTGTCCAATTATTTGGTGACCTAAACATATTCCTAATATTGGCTTTAATTTATAGTATTTTTTCACAACTTCTAAACATTTTCCTGAATCATTAGGACCACCTGGTCCCGGAGAAATGATAATTTTATCAAATCTTTTTATAACATTTATATTAAATTTATCATTTCTAACTATTGTAGTGCTTTGCTTTAATGAATACAGATATTCACTTACATTATATGTAAAACTATCATAATTATCTATCAGTATAATTTTCATTTTGCAGCTTCTAAAATAGCTTTGGCTTTATTTACTGTTTCATAATATTCATTTTCTGGAACACTGTCTGCAACTATTCCTGCCCCAGCTTGAATGTATAAAGTTTTCTTTTTAATTAATGCAGTTCTCAATGCTATACAAGTGTCCATACTCTTGTTAGGTGAAAAATATCCAATAGCACCTGCGTAAAGTTTTCTTTTACTTTTTTCTAAATTGTCAATTATTTCCATTGCCCGTATCTTTGGTGCCCCTGAAACTGTACCAGCAGGAAACCCAGCAAACATGGCTTCTAATAAGGATAATTTTTTATTAAATTTTCCAACCACGTTTGATACAATATGCATTACGTGAGAGTATTTTTCGATTTTGAACTCTTCATTTACTTTAACAGTGCCACCAATCGATGCTTTGCTAACATCATTTCTACCCAAATCTAATAACATTAGATGTTCAGATAATTCCTTTTTATCTGACAACAATTGAATTTGTAATTTCTTATCCTCAATTTTATTTTTACCTCTTTTTCTAGTACCAGCAATAGGTCTAATTGTTAGTTCATTATTTCTCACTCTGACTAGTATCTCTGGACTACTACCAATAATTTGAAAATTTTTAAAATTGAAAAAGTATAAAAATGGTGAGGGGTTTATAACTCTCAGTTTTTTATATATTTCAAGAGGTGATTTAGATATTTTAATTCTAAATCTTTGACTTAATACGACTTGGAAAATATCACCTTTATTTATATGATACTTTGCAATTGATACATTTTTTTTAAATTGATTTTTTGTAATATTGCTTCGAGGTTTTACTTTAAATGTTTTTTTATTTAAATATTTTTTCTTTATTTTATTTTTACCTAATTGAACCATATCGTATAATTTTTTTCTATAATCTTGAGATGTTCTGTGGCTAAAATTAATATAAATGTAATAGATTTTTTTTTTTAAATTATCGTGTATTAAAATTTTTCTTGGTCTAATTAATTTTACATCTGGAATTTTTAAATCATCTTTACATTTATCAGGTAATTTTTCTACATATCTTATAGCATCGTATCCTACATAACCATTCAACATAACAGACATTGGAGGTAACTTTTTCGGTAGTTTAAAATTAAGAAACTTTAAAGCATTATTTAAAAATCTAATTGGGTCTGTTGTTTTTTGTAACTTATTATTCTTATATATTTTCTTGTTATATGTTTCGAAAATTAAATCTGGATCATAACCAAAAATAGTATATCTACCACGTATCTTTCCTTTTTCAACAGATTCGTAAACAAAAGAATTTTTAAATGACAATACATTATCTATAAAATTTATTATTTTATTATCTTTTACGGTATTCTCTTCAATATAGTAAATATATATATTTTTTTTTTTTATTTTATTTATTTTATACATTTACAAAACGTTTTTTAATAAATTTTCATAAGTATTTTTTATAATTTTTATTTTATAATCTTTGTTAAACTTTACATCCAGTTCATCTAAGACCAAATTTTTAAATTTTTTATTAATTTCTAAATTTATTTTATTTTCAAACTTTTTTGCTTTAGCTTTTAGGATTGTATTAGATATTTTTTTAATAACAAAAATGTTATTTTTATTAGAAATTGACAAAAAATCTTGATCCATATCAATTATTTTATCTCTATTCGTTTTATTAAATAATATATTTTCATCAATTCTATTTAAACTTATTTTCTTGATTTCAAAATTTTTATCATTAGCATAATTTTTAAAATGATCTGGGTTTAATTTAGTTTTCTTTATTATCTCATTGGCAGAATTGACAGCTAGTTCTTTTTTAATTT
>PAFP01000003.1 GCA_002704185.1 Candidatus Pelagibacter sp. | reverse complement strand
TTTTTATTTTTATCCCAAAAAAATTTTGCATCAAATAATCTTGCTTGTAAGACTCTCTCGTTTCCTTTAAGGACTAAATTATTAATATCCTTGTTATTAGAAACAAATAAAAAATAATTAATGTGTTTATCATCGGTTTTAAGCTTCATGGGAAAATATTTCTGATGATGTTGCATAGTTAAGTCTAATAACTGCGGGGGTAAATTCAAAAAATCTTTTTTAAAATTTCCTTTTATAACATGTGGTTGTTCAACAAGGTTTGTTACTTCATCTAATAATTTATTATTTAAATCATCATAACAATGATTTTTTATTAATATTTTTTTTAAATTTTCCGATATGATTTTTTTTCTTTCATCTTGATCTAATATAATATTATTTTTTTTTAAAGTTTCTAGATAATGTGAAGAATTTTTTATCTTAAATTCTTTATCATCATATGGACCATTCAAATAAGTAATATCTTTAGATTTCAGGTGATTAAAATTAAAATCGACAATATGCTTGTCTAACATACATGCTAAAGAAATTACCGGTCTGCCCCAGTAACAATCATACGATCCCCATCTCATTGATTTCTTCCATTGTATTCTTGTTAAAAATTCACCTATAAGAGATTGCAATACTTCCTTGGTGTCTACCTCCTTTTTTTGTGATTTAAAAAAATAAAATCTTCCTTTTTCAGTATCCTCCTCAATAAGATCAGTTTTAATTATCGATTGAGATTTCATAAAGCCTGCTAAGGCTTCCTCTTTACAACCTACTCTTGGGCCCTTTATTAATTTACTGGGTATTAAGATGTTATTTGACATCTCTTCTGCTAAAAGCACTAGCCTTTTAGGAGTGGACAGACATTTCAGGCTTTTGTAATTTATATTGTTATCCCTAAAATCTTTTTCAGCCGCTTTAAATAATTGATCTCTTGCGCTTACTTGTAACAAATGAGGTATTTCTTCAGAATAAATTTCTAAAAAAAAATTGTATCTCATTTAGGTTGTTCTAGCCAAAGTTCACCACATTTTTTAGTCAAAGATCTAATTCTGTTTATGTAATTAGCCCTTTCTGACACACTTATTACACCTCTGGCGTCTAAAAGATTAAAAATATGACTCGCTTTCAAGCATTGGTCATATGCAGGTAAACAAAGCTGTTTTGCATAAAGATTATTGCATTCAATTTCAACGCCTTTAAATGTTTGAAAAAGTAATTCTGTATTAGCATGTTCAAAATTATAAGCTGAATATTCTTTTTCACATCTTAAATAAACATCTCCATATTTTACACCTTGATCATTCCAATCCAAATCATAGACGCTATCTTTTGATTGAATAAACATACATATTCTTTCTAAGCCATAAGTAATTTCTGCAGATACAGGTTTACATTCATAACCTGCCATTTGTTGAAAATAAGTAAATTGAGTAATTTCCATTCCATCACACCAAACTTCCCATCCTAATCCTGATGCTCCGAGGGTTGGGCTTTCCCAATCGTCTTCAACAAATCTAATATCGTGATTTTTATGATTTATACCAAGAGAGCTTAAGCTTTTAAGATAAAGTTTTTGTATATCTTTTGGTGATGGTTTAATTAAAACTTGAAATTGATAATAATGTTGAAGTCTATTTGGATTCTTACCATATCTTCCATCTGTTGGTCTTCTAGATGGTTGTACGTAGGCTGTTTTCCATGGATCTGGTCCCAATGACCTTAAAGTTGTTGCAGGATGAAACGTACCTGCCCCTACTTCTAAATCATACGGTTGAAGAATAACACATCCTTGTTTAGACCAAAAAATTTGAAGGTTAAAAATTATTTCTTGAAATGTAAGATATTTTTTTTTTTGAATCTTTTTCTGTTTAGATGATTTAATTTTTTTTTTTTCATTATAAACCATACTTATTCCATAAATATCGAGATTCTAATTCTTGGGTTATGTTAATTATATCATTACCGATACTCGATGACAGTTTTCTTTTTAGCCAACTTTCTGGTTTATCGAAATTTTTAATTTTTACTTTCTTTCCATATTTTTTTTGTATTGTTTCTGTCATATCACCGATGCCATCAACTAATCCAAGCTCTTTTGATTTTTCTCCAGACCAAAACTCACCAGTAAACAGGTCACCATCTTGAATGTGTTTTATTTTATCTTTTCTACTAGATTTAACTAAATCTATAAATTGTCTGTGTAGGTCCTCCTGAATTTGTTTTAATCGATCAATATCCTCTTGTTTCTCCTCTTTGAAAGGATCTAATGTACTTTTGCTTTTTCCAGCGGTATATACTCTTCTTTCAATACCTATTTTTTTTATAAGCTCATTTAATCCGAAAGCAGCATATATAACTCCTATAGATCCAACTATAGAACTAGCGTTTGCATATATTTCATCTCCAGCACATGCAAGCATGTACCCCCCTGAAGCCGCTACATCTTCTGCAAAAGTATATACTTTTACATTTTTTTCTTCTGCCAGTCTTCTTATTAATGAAAAAATTAATTTTGATTGAACAGGTGAACCCCCGGGAGAATTTATAGAGATTGCGACAGCTGTTAATTTTTTTGTTTCAAAAGCTTTTTTTATAATTACTTCATTTGATGCAAGACTTAATCCCTGTTGGAATCTACCGACATTTCCAATAACTCCCTTTAATCTGATATGTGCAACCACAGGTTTTTTACTAAAAATCATAATTAGAATCTTTTAAATATTTATATCAAAAACGCAAAGGTAATGTTTGTTTTTTTATTCTAGGGTGCGTCATTTGATTAATAACAAATAACCAGTAAATACGTTAAAAAAAAACATGTTTTCAAACGTAATTCGTCTCAAAGACATAAATCCAAATCCTTTTCAAGAAATTAAGGAGCTTTTTGAGCTTGAATTGAAGGAAGTAGATAATTTAATTTCTACAAAACTATCAAGCCATGTTGATCTTATAGGCAAAATGTCTGCTCACTTAATGAAGACAGGTGGAAAGAGAATAAGACCTTTGTTAGCAATCTCATCTTCAGCATTATTCGATTATAAAGGTAAACGACATATTAATTTAGCAGCTTGTGTTGAATTAATTCATAATGCAACTCTTTTGCATGATGATGTAATTGATAAAAGCGAAACTAGAAGAGGATTCAAAACAACGAATTCTATTTGGGGTAATAAAACATCAATTTTAGCGGGTGATTATTTATTAAGTAGATGCTTTCAAATGATGGTAGAAGATGGTTCGAAAGAAGTTCTGAAGCTATTATCATCAGTTTCATCAGAGATTGCACAAGGAGAAATTCTACAACTTCAATTTGAAAAACAAATAGATATGGTTGAAAAAAATTATATAGATATCATAACAGCTAAAACTTCATCTTTGTTTGGAGCTTCGATGAGAATAGGTGGATGCATAAATGGTAGATCTAGCAAGGAAAAAGAGGCGCTTGAGTCGTATGGACGAAATTTAGGAATTTGTTTTCAAATAACAGATGATATCTTGGATTATGCATCTAAAGAAAAAATATTTGGAAAAAAAGTAGGTAACGACTTTAAAGAAGGAAAGCTAACATTACCTATTATTCTACTATTTCAAAAATTAAGTGGAAAAGACAGAAGTAAGCTAACAGAGCTTTTTTTAAAAAAAGATCGAACTGAAGAAGAATTTGAATTTGCTTTGGAAAATCTGAAAAAATATAAAATTATAGAGGATTGTAAGAAAAGGTCGGATTATTTTTCAAACGTAGCATCAGATTCATTAAATATTTTCACAAATAACAATTTAGCAAAAAAATTACAGGATCTTTCTAAATTTATAGTAAATAGAACTAATTGAGCCTAAAAATTTCAAAATTTAAATAGCCAGCAAAACATACCCATAAGAAATATGGAACCATTAAAATGAATGATCTAAATAAAACCTTAATATATAGTTTCATCAAATAAAAAATAAAGAACAGCAAGACTATAATATTTAAAAGTCCCAACGAAATTAATTGAAATTCAAAGAAAATAATTGGCCAACTTATATTTATTAATAAATGCGAATAGTAAAGCTTAATAATATGATTTGCTTTTTCAGGTTTAATATATTTTATTTTGTCGTATACGCCCCAAACTGCAAAACTCATTAAAACATAAAGCGTGATCCAAACAGGTGCAAATACCCAATCAGGAGGTGATATACTGGATTTTACTAATGATGTGTACCATATTTCTGTATTATTTCTTGTTACTAATCCAGAAGCATAAGAACAGCATAAGGTGATGAATATAATTATAAATAAACTTCGATATCTTTTTATCACAAAGCAATCTTTGATCTAACAAAAAATAAAACTATCGCTCCTAATACATGACCATAATAAACAAGATTTATAAATAGTCTTAAAATAAATTTATGATCATTTTTAATATTAAGAAAGTCGCAGATAGTATTGCCAGGATTATAAAACAGCTCAACTTTCATTAAGCAGCTTCTTCATCTCGATAACTTTCTAAAGATGGACAAGAGCAAATTAAGTTTCTATCGCCATGCACATTATCTACACGTGCAACAGGTGACCAAAATTTATTAGCCTTTAAATATTTTAAAGGAAATGCTGCTTGTTCACGTGTGTATTTGTGTGTCCATGAGTCTGAAGATAATTCTAAATTTGTGTGTGGTGCATTTTTTAATGGATTATCCTCTTTGTCAAAAACATGATTTTGAACCATAGTAATTTCTTTTCTGATGTTAATTAAAGCACTACAAAATTTATCTAACTCTGCTAATCCTTCACTTTCCGTAGGTTCTATCATTAGAGTACCAGCAACAGGCCATGACATAGTTGGTGCATGAAAACCGTAATCTATCATTCTTTTGGCAATATCCTCCTCAGAAATTCCAGACTCAGCTTTTATTGGTCTAAAATCAATAATGCATTCATGAGCAACTAAGTTGTTTTTTCCCTTGTAAAGAGTTTTATACGAACCTTCTAATTTTTTTGAAATATAATTTGCATTCAATATTGCGACTTCTGATGCTTTTCTTAAACCCAGAGCTCCCATCATATTTATATACATCCAAGAAATTGGTAAAATACTTGCACTTCCCCAAGGCGCGGCTGATACAGCTCCCATTCCTGTGCTTGGGCCTGAATTTTTTTTGATTACAGTATGGTTTGGTAAAAACGGTTTTAAATGTTTTGCTACTCCTATTGGCCCCATACCTGGGCCTCCTCCACCATGTGGAATACAAAAGGTTTTATGTAAATTCATATGACAAACATCTGGACCAAATTTGCCTGGTTTAGCAAGTCCAACCAATGCATTTAAGTTTGCTCCATCCATATATACTTGACCTTTATGTTTATGAATCACAGCACAAATTTCTTTGATATGTTCCTCAAAAACACCGTGAGTTGATGGATATGTCACCATTAAGGCCGCTAGACTATTTGAGTATTGTTCGGCTTTCTTTGTTAAATCATCTAAGTCTACATTTCCCTCATTATCACAGTTTACCACAACTACTTTCATACCGGCCATTTGAGCACTCGCTGGATTTGTTCCATGAGCTGAACTTGGAATTAAACAAACATCTCTTTTTTTATTTTTTTGTTCGATATGAAACTTTCTTATTACCATTAAACCAGCATACTCACCCTGGGCACCGGCATTTGGTTGTAAAGATATTCCAGGAAAACCAGTTATCTCTGACAACATTTTTTTTAGATCTTCAAACATCGACATATAACCCTTTGCTTGATCCACAGGTGCAAATGGATGAATTGATCCAAATTCAGGCCACGTAACAGGTATCATTTCTGCAACTGCATTTAATTTCATGGTGCATGACCCAAGTGCAATCATAGATCTATTAAGAGCTATATCTTTGTCCTCTAATGACTTTAGGTATCTTAGCATTTCAGTTTCTGAATGAAAGATATTGAAGATTTCATGTGTTAAATATTCAGAAGATCTTTGGAGAGTAGTTGGAATTGAGTCGATAACAACTTTGTCTATATTTTTTATATTGGATTTAATACCAAAAACTTTTAATAATAAGTTTAAATCATTAACAGAAGTAGTTTCATCAAACGATACTGATAATGTATTTTTATCAATTTCTCTTAAATTTATATGGTTTTTTAATGCCTGTTTTACTACTGATTTTGTCTTCTTGCCTGTAATAACTGCTACTGTATCAAAGAAATCGTTAGATAAAAGTTTAAATTTTTTCCTCACATTTTTTGAAAATAAATTTGCAAATTTAGTCGTGCGTTCTCCTATATGCTTTATTCCTTTTGGCCCATGATAGATGCCGTACGCTGCTGCCATTATAGAAAGTAGAGCTTGAGCAGTACAAATGTTACTTGTAGCTTTTTCTCTTCTAATATGCTGCTCTCTAGTTTGAAGAGCCATTCTAAGTGCCTGATCTTTGTTTCTGTCGATTGACACTCCTATAATTCTGCCTGGCATCGCTCTTTTAAATTCATCTTTTGTTGCAAAAAAAGCCGCGTGCGGTCCACCGTATCCCATGGGAATTCCGAATCTTTGAGAATTACCTACAACAATATCTGCATTCATTTCTCCTGGCGGCTTTAGACAAGTTAAAGCCAAAAGATCAGTAGCTATTATTGCTTTACCCTTTTTATCATGTGTGTAATTTATGAGTTGGTCAATATTTTCAATTTGACCGTAAGTATTTGGATACTGAAAAATAGCACATAATATATCGGTATCAACTTTTTTTATATTTTGATCCCGATCTATTATTACTTTTAATCCAAAAGGTTCAGCACGGGTCTTAACAACATCAATAGTTTGTGGATTACAATTTTCTGATATAAAAATTGTATTTAATTTGTTTTTATCAACTCTTTGACATAAAGCTACAGCCTCGGCAGCAGCAGTGCTTTCGTCTAATAGCGAAGCATTAGCAATATCCATTTTTGTTAAGTCAATAACCATTTGTTGAAAATTTAGCAACATTTCCAGTCTTCCTTGGGCAACTTCTGGCTGATATGGCGTATAAGCGGTATACCAACCCGGATTTTCTAATATATTTCTTAGAATAACGTTTGGTGTATATGTGCCGTAATATCCCATTCCAATGTAGTTTTTAAAAACTTTATTTTGCTTTGCAATATTTTTCAATTTAATCAAAGCATCATTCTCTGAAATTGACGAATCTAGTTTTAATTTATTGGTTTCAATAATTTTTTGAGGAACTATTTTATTAATAAACTCATCCATTGATGAAAAATTTAAGTAAGACAACATTTTTTCTTGGTCATTTTCAGATGGACCAATGTGTCTTTGTATGAATTCTTTTGATCTATTATCGCTCATTAATTTGGATTTTCAGTTGCATATTTGTCGTAATCATTTTTGCTCATTAAGGAATCAATTTCACTTTTGTTCGAAATTTTAATTTTAAAAAACCAACCAGCATTTTCAGGGTCTTTATTAACTAAGGAAGGGTCAGAAACAATTGAGCTATTTGTCTCAACTATTTCTCCTCCAATTGGAGAATATACATCACTTGCTGCTTTGACGGACTCAACTACCGCTGCTTCACTTCCAGCATCAATATTTTTGCCTTTATCAGGAACTTCAGTAAATACTATATCGCCAAGCTGTTTTGCTGCATGAGCAGTTATTCCTATTGTTGCAACGTCACCTTCAAGTTCAACCCATTCATGTTTTTTTGAATATTTCTTTTCAGCCATATATCTCCTATTTTACATAACTTTTTTTATAAAAAGGCAAAGTATGTATTTTAGCCTTATGTTTTTTTCCCCGAACTTCAAGATATACATCTTTTCCTATTTCCGCAAACTCAGGCTTGATATACCCCATTGCAATTGGACCATTGACGCTTGGGCCAAAACCTCCG
>PAFP01000002.1 GCA_002704185.1 Candidatus Pelagibacter sp. | reverse complement strand
AATTGGAATTATAACGTCTTTTTTTACTACATTTGTATTTGGACGTTTCCTAGTAGTTTTGTATTTAAAAAAAAATAAAGAAAGAAAGAAAATATTTTAATGAATATATATAAAAAAAGAATTAATTTTCTAAAGTTTCATAAATTCTTTTTATTTTTTTCTCTTTTGTTATTTTTATTTTCATTATTGATATTCTTTTTAAAAGGATTGAACCTTGGTATTGATTTCAAAGGAGGCACTGTAATTGAAATGAAAGTTGAAACTCCTATTAAATCAGAAACTATTAGACAAGAATTGCTAAATTTAAATTTAGGAGATGTTAAAGTAAAGGAATTTGGAAAAACGACACAGTTTCTTGCGATATTTGAGAAAAAAGGATCTTCAAACAACTTTGTTAATAATATTAAATTAAATTTAACAAGAAATATTAATCAAAATATTGATTTTCAAAGAGTGGAGGTAGTTGGCCCAAAAATAAGTAAGGAATTAAGTAAAAAGGGGTATTTAGCTGTATTTATAGCATTAATTTGTATGCTAATTTATATATGGTTCAGGTTTGAATGGCAGTTTAGTATTGGAGCAATTCTAGCATTAGCACATGATGTTTTTATTACTATAGGGGTATTTTGTTTATTATCATTTGAATTTAATTTATCAATTGTAGCAGCAATATTAACTATTATTGGATATTCTATGAATGATACTGTTGTTATTTATGATAGGATAAGAGAGAACTTGAAAAAGTATGATAGTAAAAACTTAACAGAACTAATAGATGACTCTATTAACGAAACCTTACCTAGAACAATAAAAACTTCTGTAACTACATTATTAGCTTTATTATCAATTTATATTTTAGGTGGTGAAATACTCAAAGGTTTTTCTTTTGCTTTAATTTGGGGGGTATTGATCGGTACTTACTCATCAATTTATATTGCCTCCCCATTATTGCTGTATATAAATGTTAAAAGAGACTGGAGTGATCCAATCGATAATACACCTTAAGCTATTTTTTTCTCTTTATTAATTAATATTTTGCTTAAAAATTTTGCTGTAAAACTATTGTTAACTTTAAGAATATCTTCAGGTTTTCCTTGAAAAATAATTTCACCCCCATTATCGCCTCCCTCCGGACCCATATCTACAATCCAATCTGCAGTTTTGATAACCTCCATATTATGCTCGATTACAATTACGGTATTTCCTTTTTGCACAAATGCCTGAAGAACATCTAGTAATTTTTTCACATCATGAATATGTAGTCCAGTTGTTGGCTCGTCTAAAATATAGACTGTTCTACCCGTAGATCTTTTGGATAACTCTTTAGCTAATTTTATTCTTTGCGCTTCTCCACCTGATAAGGTTGTAGCTTGCTGACCTATTTTCATATATCCTAAACCTACTTTCTGCAAAGTTAATAATTTATCCTTAATTGTTGGTATATTAGAAAAAAAATTTACACACTCATTAACGCTCATGTTCAAAACATCTGAAATATTCTTACCTTTAAATGTAACGGCAAGAGTTTCACGATTATATCTTTTTCCTTTACAAGCGTCACATTCTACAAATACATCTGGTAAGAAATGCATCTCATAGGTAATCACACCATCTCCTTCGCAAGCTTCACATCGCCCTCCTTTTACATTAAATGAAAATCTACCTACTTTATAACCTCTACTTTTAGCTTCAGGTAAGTTAGCAAACCAATCTCTAATAGGAGTGAAGGCCCCAGAATACGTTGCAGGATTTGATCTTGGCGTTCTTCCAATCGGTGATTGATCAATGTCTATAATTTTATCTAAATATTCATATCCCTTTATGCCTTTAAATGGCTTAGGCATTTTTCTTGAAATTTGCTTGTTTATCATTAAATTTAAAGATCTGTATAATGTATGCAAAATTAATGTTGATTTTCCACTACCTGAAACACCAGTAACACATGTAAATGTACCAAGCGGGATATCTAAATTAACATTTTTAAGATTATTACCAGAGGCGCTTAAAATTTTTAAATATCTTCCATTTTTAGGATTTTTTCGTAATTTAGGTAAGCTAATATACTTTCTTTTAGATAAATAATCTCCTGTAATACTATTTTTATTTTCACAAATTTGATTATAATTACCTTCTGCAATTACTTCACCACCATTTATTCCTGCACCTGGTCCTATATCAATTATATGGTCTGAATTTAACATCGCTTCCTCATCGTGTTCTACGACTATGACTGTATTTCCCAAATCTCTTAATCTTTTTAGTGCTTTAAGTAATTTAATATTATCTTTTTGATGTAGTCCAATTGATGGCTCATCTAAAACATAAAGGACACCTTGCAAACCAGAGCCGATCTGGGATGCAAGTCTAATACGTTGCGATTCACCACCAGATAGAGTACCAGATCCTCTTGATAAATTTAAATAATCTAGGCCTACATTTACCAGAAACGATAGCCTTTCGTTAATTTCCTTTAAAACATGTTGTGCAATTTTGTTTTCTCTGTCACTTAGGTTAATTGGAAGATTTTGAAACCATTTATAAGCATCTTTTATAGATAATTTGGTAACTTCACTGATATTTTTATTATTTATTTTTATGCATAATGCCTCTTCCTTCAATCTATCGCCTTTACAATTTTCACAATCTTTTTCACTTTGATAATTCGAAATCTCGTCTCTTTTCCAATCACTCTCGGTTTCTAAATATTTTCTTTCAAGATTATTAATAACCCCTTCAAATGTTTTTTTATTACTATAAACTTCATAACCATCATCGTAAGTAAATTTAATTTCTTCATCGTCTGTACCATAGAATATAACATCTTGAATTTTTTTATTTAATTTCTTCCATGGTACGGTTAAAGAAAACTTGTAATGTTTAGCTAAAGATGACAGTGTTTGTGCATAGTAATGGCTAGTAGAATTAGACCATGGCTTTATGCAACCATCAGCTATTGTTTTATTTTCGTCTGGTACAACAAGTTTAGGATCAACATATAAATCAACTCCTAAACCATCGCATTCTGTGCAAGCACCAAAAGGGGAATTAAATGAGAACAATCTAGGTTCTACTTCCTCTATTGTAAAGCCAGATTCTGGACAAGCAAATTTTGAAGAAAAAGTAATTTTTGCAATACTTCTATGCTCTTTGGGCAAATTTTCATTTTCATACTCAACATAAATTAATCCATCTGATAATTTGAGCGCCAATTCAACACTTTCTGATATTCTTTTATGATCGTCACTTTTATTGTTAAATTTATCGATTAATAAATCGATATTATGCTTTAATTTTTTGTTAAGGGTAGGGTGTTCCTCAATACTGTAGATTTTTCCATTGATTCTAATTTTATCAAAACCTTGTTTCTTATAATTAGCAATTTCTTTTTTATATTCACCCTTTCTTCCTCTTACAATTGGTGAGAAAATACTTATTTTTGCTGGTTTGGGAATATTTAATATTTTATCAACCATTTCTGTTACTGTTTGTGATTTTATCGGTTTTCCGGTAAATGGCGAAAATGGAGTTCCGACTCTTGAGTATAAAACTCTCATATAATCATATATCTCAGTGACTGTAGCAACTATTGATCTTGGGTTTTTAGAGGTAGTTTTCTGTTCTATCGAAATAGCTGGCGACAAACCTTCTATAAGATCTACATTTGGTTTTTTCATTTTATCTAAAAATTGTCTTGCGTATGCAGATAAACTTTCTACATATCTTCTTTGTCCTTCAGCATAAATTGTATCAAATGCCAGCGATGATTTACCAGAACCGGATAGGCCTGTTACAACCACAAGCTTATCTCTTGGAATCTCAAGAGAAATATTTTTTAAATTATGTTCTTTTGCACCCTTTACTACAATATTTTTCAACATATTATTCGATTTGTTTTAATCTTAATTTGTTCTTTTTATATGCGATATATGGTATAAATTAATATATTTTAATCAATTAAATATATAAAATAAATGGCTGGTAGTCTTAATAAAGTACTTTTAATAGGTAGGTTGGGCAATGACCCCGAGGTTAAACCAATGCAAAATGGTAAAAATGTTGCTATTCTTAGTTTGGCTACTAGCGAAAGTTGGAAAGATAAAAATACTGGTGAAAAAAAAGAAAAAACAGAATGGCACAGAGTAGTCATATTCAATGAAGGCCTTGTTAACGTTGTACAAAAATATTTAAAAAAAGGTTCCCAGGTTTATGTCGAAGGCCAATTAAATACCAACAAATATACAGATAATAATGGTCAAGAAAAATTTAGCACACAAATAGTGATACAGGGATATAATTCATCATTAACAATGTTAGGAGCAACTAATAAGTCTAATGATAATAACATAAATCAAGATTCACCCAGTAGCTTACCCTCAGGTGAAAATGACGGAAAGTCAGGCCTCGACGACGAAGTTCCCTTTTAATTAAAATGAAAGACAGAAAATCAGGCGTTAGAAATATTCAAGATGAAATGAAATCATCTTATTTATCCTACGCGATGAGCGTAATTATAAGTAGAGCCTTACCAGATGCACGAGATGGTTTGAAGCCAGTTCATAGAAGAATACTTTATGCAATGTTTAAAGGTGGCTATGACTGGAGCAAACAATATCGAAAATCGGCTCGTATAGTAGGAGATGTAATAGGTAAATATCATCCTCATGGTGATCAAGCTGTATATGACGCGATGGTTAGACTTGCGCAAGATTTCTCTATGAGAGAAAAATTACTAGATGGCCAAGGAAATTTTGGCTCAATAGATGGAGATAATGCTGCTGCAATGAGATATACAGAAGTTAAATTGGCAAAAATTACGGAATATTTAGTATCAGATATTAATAAAAACACAGTAGAATTTCAAAATAATTATGACGACACCGAATTGGAGCCAAAGGTTCTTCCATCGCAATTTCCTAATTTATTAGTTAATGGAGCAGGAGGAATAGCGGTTGGTATGGCTACTAATATACCTCCGCATAATTTGTCAGAAGTAATAGATGGTACATTAGCTTATATTTGTAATGAGAACATATCTTTGGAGCAATTAATGAAAATCATTCCTGGACCTGATTTTCCAACAGGCGGTATAATTCTTGGAAAAGATCAAATAGTCAAGGGATACAGAGAGGGCAGAGGTTCAATTAAAATCAGAGGTGAAATTGAAATTGAGTCGAAGAAAAGTGAAAAAAAACTTTTAATAATAAAATCGATACCTTATCAGGTAAACAAGGTAGCTTTAATTGAAAAAATTGCTTTGCTAATTAGAGAAAAAAAAATTGAAGGAATTTCTGACTTAAGGGATGAGTCAAACAAAGACGGCATAAGAGTAGTAATTGAAATAAAAAGAAATATAAATGTAGATATTGTATTAAATCAATTATATAAATTTTCACCATTAGAGAGTTCATTTGGCTTTAATACTCTCGCCATAAAAGATAATAAACCACAGAATCTTTCATTAATAGGTTTTATAGATACTTTTTTAAAATTTAGAGAAAAAACTATAATTAAAAGATCACTTTTTGACTTAAAGAAAGCCAAAGATAGAGTTATGGTATTGATTGGATTGTATGTAGCAATTGAAAACATAGATGACATAATTTTAATTATAAGAAAATCGAAAACTCCAGAAGAAGCGAAATCTAAACTACTAACAAAAAAATGGGATATTAATAAATCTAAAATAGATAATAATATATTTAAAATATCAGATCTTGACAAAAATGACATAAATTATTTAACTGATGTTCAGGTTAAATCAATTTTAGATTTAAAATTACAAAAATTAACTGCGTTAGGTTTTAATGAAATTAATCTTGAGTTAAAAAAACTGTATCATATTATTTTAGAATTAAAAAAAATTTTAAGTGACAGAAAATTTTTATTAGAATGTATAAAGAAGGAGTTAATTAATATAAAAGACAAATTTGGTAGTAAAAAAAGAATTACTAAATTAAGTGACCAGGTAACAAATCTGGAAGTAGAAGATGTTATACAAAAAGAAAGTATAATGGTTACTATAACTAACCACGGTTATATTAAAAGGTCTTCCTTAACCTCTATTAGATCACAAAAAAGAGGGGGTAAAGGTAAGGGCGGCATAAAAACTAGAGAAAATGATTTTGTTACAGAAATATTCACTGGAACGACCTTATCTACAGTTTTATTTTTTTCAAATAATGGAAAAGTTTTTAAGATAAAAGGTTGGAAAATACCTGAAGGATCCAATCAATCAAAAGGTAAGCCAATTTCTAATCTATTTAGCTCATTAAATAAGGATAAAAAAATATCGTCAATAATGATTTTACCGGAATCGGATAGCGATATGGAAAAATACAAAATTGTTTTTGTTACAAAAAATGGAAAAATAAGAAGAAATAAAATAGAAGATTTTAAAAATATCCAATCTAATGGAATAATTGCTATGAAACTTAGTAAGGATGATGAGATTGCTTCAGTAAAACTTGTGAAAGATGACGATGATATTTTAATAAGTACTTATCATGGGAAATGCTTAAGGATTAATTCGGCAAATATTAGGCTTTTTAAAGGTAGATCAGCAAAAGGTGTTAAAGGTATAAATATAATTAATGACGATAAAGTTATATCTTTAACCGTAATAAAAAAAACCGATATAGACAGAAAGAATAAAATTAAAAATCTTAGAGACAAAAATATAGAGCAGTTTATTTTGTCTATAACAAATAGCGGTTATGGTAAAAGAACTTCTTCATTTGAATTTAATATTAAAGGTAGAGGCGGGAAGGGAATGAAAGTCATAAAAATAAACAAAACAAATGAAAATTTAGCTGCGTGTTTATCTGTTTATGAAAATGACGATGTAATGGTTATTACAGACAAGGGTCAAATGCTAAGGTGTAATGTAAAAACCATAAGAGCGTCTGGAAGAGATACGTCTGGTGTGAAAATTTTAAATACATCACCAGATGAAAGAGTTGTTTCTGCTGTAAGGGTAATAGATGAGTAGGATAAAAATTGCATTATATCCTGGTACATTTGACCCAATAACTTACGGTCATTTAGACATAATAAAAAGATCAATGGATATTGTAGATAAATTATATATTGGCATAGCAAACAATAGAGAGAAAAAAGTGCTCTTTAGTATAAAAGATAGAAAAATTATTATAGATAATACTGTAAAAAAACTACCTTTAAATATCAGAAAAAAACTAATTGTTACCAGCTTCGAAGGACTAACAATAGATTTTTGTAAGAAAGTTAATGCAACAATCTTAATAAGAGGTTTAAGAGTAGTAGCCGATTTTGAATATGAATTTCAGCTTGCGTGCATGAATAATAACCTAAATAAAAATGTTCAAACTATTTTTTTGATGGCAGATATTCAAAATCAGGCCATATCTTCTGATATGGTTAAGGAAATATCTAACCATGGTGGAAATGTATCAAAATTTGTTCCAAAATCTGCACTAAAACTGCTAAAACAAAAATTTAAAAAGTTATGAAAATATATAGATTATTTGTTATATTTTTTTTAATATTATTAAATAATAATGTAAAAGGAGAAGCTATGGAAACAATTATAATGAAAATAAAATATGGTGAAATAGAAATCGAATTATTTAAAGACGAGGCTCCTAATCACGTTAAAAGAATTTTAGAATTAGTAAATGATGGTAAGTATAATGGTGTTGCTTTTCATAGAGTAATTGAAGGTTTTATGGCTCAAACAGGAGACATAAAATTTGGAAATATAAATAATTTTAATGAAGATTTAGTTGGTACAGGAAGTTCAGATTTACCAGATTTAAAAGCAGAATTTAGCAACATACCTCATGAGAGAGGAACAGTTTCAATGGCTAGATCTTCAAATCCAGACAGTGGTAATAGTCAATTTTTTATTTGTTTTAAGGCTGCACCTCATCTTGATAGGCAATACACTGTATTTGGTAAAGTTACACGCGGTATGGAGTTTATTGATCAAATTAAAAGGGGGGAACCTGGATCTGGAGCTGTTTCGTCCCCTGATTACATAGAAAGCATAAAAATAAAATAAATATTAATGAATATTTCGTTTGAATTATTATCGGAAGATAATAACGCACGCTTAGGTCTTATTAAAACACCAAGAGGAAATATACATACCCCTGCATTTATGCCAGTCGGCACATTAGCTACTGTAAAAGCTCTTACTATTGACCAAGTTCTTCAGACAAAATCAGAAATTATATTATGCAATACTTATCATCTATTATTAAGGCCTGGTGTAGAAAGAATCTCTAGAGTGGGTGGTTTGCATAAATTTATGAATTGTAAATTACCAATTTTAACAGACTCAGGAGGATTTCAGGTTATGTCATTATCAAAAAGTAGAAAAATTTGCGAAGAAGGTGTAGTTTTTAATTCTCATATTGACGGCAAAAAAATATTTTTATCACCAGAAATAAGCATAGATGTGCAGAAAAATCTGAATTCTGATATAGTTATGGTTTTTGATGAGTGTCCTAAATATTCTAGGGATAAATATGAAATAAAAAAGTCTATGGATCTTTCAATAAGATGGGCTTCAAGATCAAAAAAAGTATTTGGTAAACATAATAATAAATTTTTGTTTGGTATTGTTCAGGGTGGTATATTTGATGATCTTAGATTGGATTGCCTAAAAAAACTTAAAGATATATCTTTTGATGGTTATGCTATTGGCGGTCTTGCTGTTGGTGAATCTCAAATAGAAATGTTTAATACTATAGATTGTTTGAAAGATGAATTACCAATAGAGAAACCTCACTATTTAATGGGTACTGGTACACCAGGTGATATATTAGGCGCAGTTTATAGGGGTATCGATATGTTTGATTGCGTTTTACCAACACGCTCTGGTAGAACTGGATTAGCCTATACTTGGAAAGGAAAGGTAAATTTAAGAAATTCTAGATACATGAAAGATGATGACCCTTTAGAACCTGGCTTAAATTGCCCTGCATCAAAACTTTATTCAAAAAATTATCTTAATCATTTAGTAAATTGCAATGAAATATTGGCTTCAAATTTAATAACTTGGCATAATATAGCATTTTATCAAGATTTAATGGAAAAAATTAGGTATCATATAAGCAATAAAACTTTCAAGAATTTTTACGATAAATATTTCAGTATTTTGAATGAGTAAGATAGTATTATACTTGAATTTTGCTGAAAATTTTTATAATAAAATGTTTTTTTAACGCATTGAATGATGAGTTAAAAAACTTTATATTATAAATCGTGGGCCCGTAGCTCAGTAGGTAGAGCAATTCCCTTTTAAGGAATGGGTCACAAGTTCGAACCTTGTCGGGCTCACCAAAATGAATAATAAAAAATTTTATATTATAAAATGCTCGAAATGCAAAAAAGATACAAAAATTTCCCCTGAATTATATAGGTCAAAAGTAAAAATATTTTGCAATAATTGTTTAGACGCTCAATTTAAAAGATTTAAAAAATTTAAATATTTTTAATTTTGGGGAATCTGGCCTTAATAGTTGGTATCCAGCGTTTTATTTGTCTAATTCTGTTAGTTGGAGAAGGGTGGGTACTTAAAAATTGAGGTGGTATTTTTCCTTTTTGCATTTTCCTCATTCTTTTCCACATTTCAGCCGCTTCATTTAAATTGTAACCTGTTAGTGATGAAAACGCCAATCCTAAATAGTCTGCCTCGCTTTCTTGTTTTCTTGTGAAAGGATTAAAAATTCCGACTTTTAAAATATCTACGCCTGTAGTTTGTCCAACTGTATTTCGTGTTCTACCAATAGCTCCGCCTAAAAAGGCATCAGCTACAGCAGTAGTGATATTAAGTGCAGTTGCAGCGCTAGCTCTTTCAACAGAATGTTTAGCTACCGCATGTGCTATTTCATGACCCATGACATTAGCTAAACCATCTATATTTTTGGTTATTTTTAGTATACCCGTATAAACAGCAATTTTACCGCCGGGCATACACCATGCATTTAGCATTTTATCGTCATTAACTAATATATATTCCCAATTAAAATTTGAAGTAGGGTCTTTTTTTCTTTCTCTTCTAAAATATTCAGATATAGCAATTTCCATTTTTTTGCCAATATTTTTAATGTCATTTAAAGTTTTGTTATCTTTGCTAAGTTTTGCTTTTTTTTTAAAATTTCTATAAGCCTTTTCTGCTTGGGAGTTAATAACTGACTCTGGATATATTTTAAGTTGTTTTCTGCCTGTGATTGGGGTTGTAGTGCATGAATGCAATGCAATAGCACAACAGCTACAACCAAAATATGATAAAAATTCTCTTCTTTTCATGTTTTAATTATTTTAATAAAGTGTAAGTTAACTAATTATAAGATTGATTCAACATAATTAATACTAAATTTAATATGAATAAAGATAATGTAAAAGTCGAAAGAAAATCGTTACTAACTCGAATACGAAATTATTTTTTAGCAGGTGTGGTAGTGATGATTCCAATTGCAGCAACAGCTTATTTAACCATATTTATTATCAATATATCTGAGAAAATTTTGCCAAAATCAATAAACCCTAATCAATACTTACCAATTGATATCCCAGGGTTAGAAATATTTATAGCCTTTCTTTTATTAACAATAATCGGAATGCTGTCCTTAACTTTTTTAGGAAAAAAACTTCTATTATTAAACGAAAAGGTACTAAGTAAGATACCAATTTTAAGAACAATATATAATGGATTAGGTCAATTAACACGAAGTTTTACCAATAAAGATTCAGGGTCAAAAAAAATTGTTCTTTTAGAGTACCCAAGACAGGGAATTTGGTCAATTGGATTTGCTACTGGCGATAATCAAGGAGAGATTTCCAACAAACTTAATAAAGAATTAGTTAATGTTTTTGTTCCCACAACACCCAATCCTACTAGTGGTTTTTTATTAATGGTGCCAAAAAAAGATTTAATTTATCTAGATATGAATTTTGAAGATGCTTCAAAATTTATTATGTCTGCAGGTTCTATAAATCCTACAAATTAACTTTTCCAGGAGAAACAGAGATGGCTAAATCTTGGCATTCCTGGAAAAGAAATAGTAACTTAATTGATTTTAAATTTTTTGTCTATGTAAGTTAATGTTAACTATATTTTAAACTATACTTTAATATATACAAATAAAGTATTGAATTTATTATATATTATTATTATTTAATTATTTTGTAATTTATTAAAAATATTTGTTTATTATAATTTGACATAAATATTTCTACAGTGTATTACTAATGATAATTAATTGTTATCAATAGTAATTTATGAATAAACTGACAACAGACTTAAAATTACTTCATGAGGAAACTTTAAATAATCTCAGAAGTTCTAAGGCAAATAATACTTTAAGGGCATATAAATCCGATTTTAAGGACTTTGGAATTTTTTGCGCAAAACATGGACTAAATGCATTACCAACGGAACCGAAAATAGTTTCATTATACATCACCTATCTTTCTAAAAACTCAAAAATAAGCACATTAAGACGTAGATTAGTATCAATAAGCATGGTTCATAAATTAAAAGGTCATTATCTAGATACAAAAAATCCAGTTATAGTCGAAAATTTAATGGGAATAAGAAGGGTAAAAGGAAGCATTCAGAAAGGTAAAAAACCAATATTAATTAAACATTTAAAATCAATTATTAATATAATAAATGATCAAAAAATTGATGAAATTAAAAAGCTCAGGGACAAATCGATAATCCTAATTGGCTTTGGAGGTGGATTTAGAAGAACAGAACTCATTTCTATTGATTATGAAGATTTAGAATTTGTACCAGAAGGTCTAAAAATTAATATTAAAAGGTCAAAAACTGATCAATTTGGTGAGGGAATGATTAAAGGACTCCCCCTCTTCATTAATGAAGTTTATTGTCCTGTTTCAAATCTAAGAAAATGGCTAGAAGTTTCCAAAATTAAGTCTGGACCTATTTTTACAAGATTTTCTAAAGGTTTATCATTAACAAATAAAAGATTAACAGACCAATCTGTAGTTTTATTAATAAAGGAATATCTAAAATTAGCAGGAATTGAAAATACAAACTTTGCTGGTCATAGTTTAAGGTCTGGTTTTGCTACCGTAGCTGCTGAATCGGGAGCGGATGAAAGAAGCATAATGGCTATGACAGGACATAAAACAACACAAATGGTTAGAAGATATATTAAAGAAGCTAATATATTTAAAAATAATGCACTTAATAAAGTAAAAATATAATTAAAAATTATGATTAGAAAAAAAGGTTTATGATGAAAGTTATTTAAATATCATTAATTTTAAATATTTTAATTTACAAATAATCTTCTCAATTAAAAAAGATAAGCTCTTTTCTGGTTTTTTTAATGGTCCATCAAATGGAATAGATTTAATTTTATTATTTATGAATTTTCCACCTCTTAAATAGTATTTAGTAAAAAAAACAGGTGTAATACCCCATTTTTTTAAAAAAGTTTTATTTCCTTTATTAATTTTTAAATTTGATTTTTTTCTTAAAGAAATTGAACCAAAATGGTATACTTTAAAATTAGATAGACCTTTAAATATTCTAACTCCTCTTTTCCACAATTTCATATTCAAATCCGGGTCTGATCCTATTCCAGGATTAAACTCTTCGCTAAATCCTCCAATATCATTCCAAATTTTTTTATGAATTAAGTGTGGTGCCCAATGTGACCCTTGATAATCAAAGTATTTTAAAGATTTATAATTTTTTAGCAATTTGTCTTCATTAAAATTATGAAAACTATCACCACAGTCAAATTGTATGTGACCTGAATTTTGTTCTATCATAGATGACGATAGGTAATACAGATTATGATTCAAATTTAATATTTCATTTTTTAAAGTTATATCCCATCCAGGACAAAAATACATATCATCATGAGAATATAATATATAATCGGTAGTTGCTTTTTTTGATGCAATATTTGTAGAAGTACACAAACCTAAATTATACTCAGAATACGAAAATTTAATATTTTTTTTTTTTAAAAAATCTATTGTTTCGTCATTTCCTGAATTGACATGCACAAGTATCTCATGATCGTATTTAGAATTTTTGATCACGCTATTGATAGTAATTCTTAAATAATTGAAATTTTCAAAAGTAGGTATTATAATTGAAAACCTCACTACTTCATCCAGATTAACTTATTTAATTTAATTCCTAAAGATTTTTTAACCATATAATTTGTAACTAATTTATTATTAAATAATTTAAAATATTTTTCTCTACCCTTTTTTCCGATAATGGTAAGTTTTGTTTCATTTTTTTTGTAAAAATTTATTTTATTTAATAAATCTTTGTCATTTTCGTAAGTAATTAATTCATTATTTTTGAAGAAATCTTGAAAACTATATTTTTTATCACAAATAGTTGCAACCCCATTAGCCATAGTAGATGTAATTCGATCACTAGAGTAATATTTTATTGGTTCACCCCTGCTAATGTTGATTGCTAACCTACATTTAGATAATTTTTCAAAAAATTCATCGCCCCATATAGGTTGAGAATTATTCATACCAAAAATTTTAAAACTTATATCATTTGATTTAGAGACAATGTTATTAATAAATTTTTCTCTTGGATCAGAATGATTATTTTTTAAAGTTCCTCTATGCTGACCATGGCTAATTGCTATAAAAATATCAAATGTTTTGGTTTTTTCATAAAAACAATTCGTATCTATTGATGGATCAGCAGGATTAGGTATAAAAAAGCAATTAGAATTCAAAAAAGATACTTTCTCAGGCGATGTAGTTAAAAATGTAGCATCTATAACTTCTTTTTTTGAAAGTATTCTATTTTTGTTTTTTACATAATCAGGTCCTGTTTTTATTAAAGGATCAAGAAACCATTGAGAAATTTTAATATCACTAAAATTTTTTCTTATTTTCGCTAGTGGATCAACAGGTAAATTATCAGCATGTCCAAGCATAATAAGATCAGGTTTAAAATTATTAACAGACGATAATACTATACTAGATAATTTTTTTTTACCCTCAAAATCATAAATATTTTTTGATGTACTTAGAATATCTCTATCACTTATAGTTAACACATTGTAACCATTCATTAAGAAGCCATTATTGATTTTTTTTGAAGTTGAGTAATACAATCTACCGTTATGTCTTATATGAGTATCAGCAATGTGTATTATTTTTATTGGATTATTAAAATTAATATTAATTTTTTTATTTATTAATTTATCTCGAATGATATCTAGCTCTTTAGATTTGTTTCTTAAATCATGAATATGATTTTTAAAAGCATTAACTTGCAGATTGTCTCTTAGCTTTTTATTTTTTATAATTTTACTTATTGCATCGTGTAAACTTTTAACACTTAATGTATTTAAAATTAATTTATGTTTTAATGTTTCTGGCAAACCTCCTTTATTGGAAATTATAGTGGCACAACCCGCAGCACCAGATTCAATTGCAACTCTACCTAAGGGCTCTTCCCACCTTGATGGTATCACGCATATAGCGGATTTCTTTATTCTCTTGATAGTATCTTGGTAATTAAGCCATCCCAATTTTTTAAATCTTTTGTGTGTAAAATTAATTTTTTCTCTAGGTTCGTCACCTACAACTTCAACACTCCAATCTTTAAATTTTTCTAAAATTTGGATTGAAGCTTTACCAAAAATATCGTAACCCTTTGAAGTATTGAGCTTTCCTACAAAAATTATATTTTTATTCTTTTTTGGAAATTTATTTTCTTTGTTAATTCCATGATACACAATTTGGGTTTTATCAGTATTTTTAAAATTAATATTTTTAAAGAATTGGTCTTTTATATACGAACTTACAAAAATAATTTTATCTATATTTTCTAAGAGATATTCTCTATCACTACTTAAAGATGACCCTCTCAAAGATAATGGGTCGTTAGCTATATGTAAGATAATTTTTTTTTTAGTTTTTTCTTTTAAAATTTTTGCAATTTGAGGTCTATTGTGTATTTCGATGATATCCGGATTAAATTTTGAAATTTCATCAACTAATAATTCTGAGTATTTAACATTTGAGCTAGTAAGTTTAGAATTTCCAATATCAACATTAATATAATTTTTATCAATTATATCTTTTTTGTCCGTATTGCCATATATTCTATATTCGTATTTACTTATTTTTGTATATTCTTTTATAAAAAGAGAAACAGCGCCTGAGTATTTTAAGGAATAATTTTCAGTTAATGGTAATACAACTGCAATTTTATTTTTCATTTTTTATTTTAAAAATTTTATTAAAGTTTTCAGTAGTTTTTTCAGCAACATCTCTTATATTTATATTTTTAATAGTAGCAATTTTTTTTGCTATAAGATCCAAATTTATTGGTGTATTCTTTTTGCCTCTTAATGGTTCAGGAGCTAAATAAGGTGAATCGGTTTCTATTAACATTTTATTCATAGGTACATATTTTATAATATTATCTAAGTTATAATTATTTTTGAATGTAATGATTCCACTAAATGATATTATCGCTCCCAAGTCTAATATTTTTTTTGCAAAATCAATAGAGCCAGTGAAGCAATGAATTATAATTTTATTTTCATGTATATTAACATTTTTTTTTAGTATATCATAAGTATCTTTTTCTGCTTCTCTAGTATGAATAATTAATGGTAATTTTTGTTTGTTAGCTAAAATTATATGTTTAAAGAAATTCTCCTGTTGAAGAGCTTTATTGGATTTAATCCTATAGTAGTCAAGCCCTGTCTCGCCAATACCAATAATTTTTTTATTGTTTTCAATTAATTCACAGTAGTTTTTTTCATTAAATGTCTCATCAAGATTATTAGGGTGTAATCCAACAGTAGCAAATATTTCATTATATTTTGCGCTGATTTCTGAATTTATTTTTGATGTTCTTATATCTATTCCAATTGATAATAATCTATTAATATTTTTTTCTTTACACTTTTGTATTATAAATTCATAATTATCAAGCATTGGCTCATAATATAAATGACAATGTGAGTCTGTTAGTTTCATTAATATTTTTTAAATAATATTCCTGGTTTAATTAATTTTTGATCAGAGGGTATGTCTTTATCTAAAGTATTAAAATCATATGATTTTAAACCAAGAAGATTTAAAAAATAGTTAGATTTTTTCGGCATGATAGGGCTTAGAAGGATAAATATATTCTTTAATGAATTGATTGATGTATATAGAATATTTCTAATATTTTCATCACTATTAATTTTACGATTCCATGGTTCATTATCATTAACGTATTTATTAATTTTAGATGAGTATTTATTAATTTCTCGAACATAATTATGAATTTCCAAGTTGTATAAATATTTTTGAAAGTCTTTGGTATTTATCATAGTTAAAGAGCTTCTTGTATAATTTTGAGATTTTTCAGGCATCTTGCTGTTATAATATTTTTCTATTAGTGTAAAAACTCTTTGGGACAAATTTCCTATATTATTAGCTAGGTCATTAATACAAATCTCTAAGTTTTCATTGTTAATTTTTCCATCTGCACCAAAAACTACCTCTTTAGACAAATAATATCGTAACTCGTCAATTCCATAATGTTCAATTATTTCTATAGGATCTAATATATTTCCTTTTGATTTTGACATTTTTTCTTCACCAGAAAGTATCCAGCCATGGCTAAATATTTTTTTTGGCAAAGGAATATTTGCTGCCATTAAAAAAGCTGGCCAATAAACAGCATGAAATCTTAATATATCTTTTCCAATAATATGAATATCTGCAGGCCAAGGGGCATCCTGACCGCACTTAAAGTAATTACTAGCGCTTATGTAGTTCGTTAAAGCATCAAGCCAAACGTAGACAATGTGCTTTTTATGCCCAGGTACTTTTATACCCCAATCAAAAGTTGTTCTGGAAATTGATAAATCTTTTAAACCTTGTTTAACAAAACTTATGACCTCATTTTTTCTACTTGTAGGCTGAATGAAATCAGGATTTTTATTATAATAATCTAATAATTTATTTTCATATGAAGACAATTTAAAAAAATAACTTTCTTCTTCCATCCACTCTACAAGACTGCCACTTACTTTTGCTTTTTTACTACCTTCAACATCAATTATCTCGTCATTAGAGTAATACGCCTCATCAGATATAGAGTACCATCCAGAATATTTAGATAAGTATATCTGGTCTTTTTTACTTAATAATTCCCATAATTTCTGTACTGTATTTTTATGTCGATTTTCGGTTGTTCTTATAAAGTCTGTATTACTCAAACATAACTGATCAGATAATTTCCTAAATATGCTAGAGAGATCATCACAGTATTTTATTGTCTCTGATTTTACTTTTTCTGCAGATTTTTGAATTTTTAAACCATGCTCATCTGTTCCAGTTAAAAAAAAAACTTGAAACCCTTCTAACCTTTTAAATCTTGCAATAATATCTGTAAGTATACTCGAATAAGCATGGCCCATATGCGGTTTTCCTGATGGATAATAAATTGGTGTAGTAATATAAAATTTTTTTTTCATCTATTAACTATAATATTTTTTAAATTTTGATTATATTTTTTAGCTTTATCTAAAATTTTAAAAATTGTTCTTAATTTTAAATAATTATTGCTTGAATAATTTGAAAAGTGTTTAATTAAAAAATATTTAATATTATTAAAATTTTTTAAATTTTTACTTTTATTAAATTTTTCAATTAAAATTTCTATATCCTCAAATTCTTTTTCAATCTTAATATAATTACAAAATTTAAATACACAGCACCTAGATTTAATAGTATCTAAAACTGAATTATTTATATCAGCAATAAGGAAAAAATAGCAATTAACACTCTCCTCTAGTGTTTTTAATAAAGCATTTGATGAATAATCATTTAATAAATCAGCATTATTTATTATAACAAATTTATCTTTATTTAAACTCATATAATTTGAAAATTTTTTTAATCGTCTTATATCATCAATTGAAATATTTATATTTTCATCTAATACGAATAAGTCGTAAGAATTATTTATAAAAGTTAATTTAGACTCATAATTTTTTTTAGTATTTAACAAGTTTGAAATTAATTTTTTTGTTAATTCAAAGATTTCATCCAAATTATTAGTTTCGATCATAATGCAATTGGGTAATTTGTTACATTTATATAATTCTTTAAATTTATTAAATGTATATTCGGGATTATTAGTTTTCATCATTAATTATTTTTTTCTTAACAAGAATGTTTAGTATCTCTTTTGTAATTTGATTTTTTTTTTTATTACCATCTAACTTAATTATATTTTTT
>PAFP01000001.1 GCA_002704185.1 Candidatus Pelagibacter sp. | reverse complement strand
AATGGAAAACCAAATGTATCATATAATTTAAAAGCTATTTCTCCGCTTAAAGTATTGTTATTTATAGCGCTTAAATCATTATTTAGAACCTTCATCCCTTTATTCAACATTGTAGAAAATTTATCTTCCTCGTTAATAATTGTTTCAGTTATTAATTCTTTTGCTCTACTTAATTCACTATATTCTGACGACATCTGAGATATTAATACATTTATTAAACTCGATAAGGTGTTAGATTTGCCACCTAAAGTTTCAGCATGCCTCATTCCCCTTCTCATAATTCTTCTTAGAACATATCCTCTGCCTTCATTTGATGGCATGAGGCCGTCTGCAATCAAAAAACACGCAGCTCTTAAATGATCAGATATAACTCTATGACTAGCAATAGTTTTATCTGATATAGGTGATTTGGTAATTTCTGCACTTTCATTAATTAATTTTTTAAACAAATCTATCTCGTAATTGTCGTGTGTACCTTGTAATACAGCTGTCATTCTCTCTAAACCCATACCAGTATCAACGGAGGGTTTAGGTAAGTTTACTCTCTTATCTTTGGTAACTTGTTCAAACTGCATAAAGACCAGATTCCAAATTTCAATAAACCTATCACCATCTTGATCTTTTGATCCCGGAGGACCACCTTTTAGCTTTTCACCATGATCATAAAAAATCTCAGAACATGGTCCACATGGACCAGTGTCTCCCATTGACCAAAAATTATCAGAAGTAGCGATTTTAATTATTTTATTTTCATTAAATCCAGTGATTTTTTTCCATAAATTAAATGCTTCATCATCATCTGAATATACCGTCATACATAATTTATCTTTGGATATACCAAACTCTTTGGTGATTAAGTTCCAGGCATAAAATATTGCTTGTTCTTTAAAATAATCTCCAAAAGAAAAATTTCCTAACATTTCAAAAAAAGTATGATGACGAGGCGTATAACCAACATTTTCTAGATCATTATGTTTACCGCCTGCTCTTACACATTTTTGTGCAGTTGTAGCAGTGCTATAATCTCTTTTCTCAACACCTGTAAAAACATTTTTAAACTGAACCATGCCTGAGTTAGTAAACATCAATGTTGGGTCGTTATTTGGTATCAATGAACCAGAGTCGACTACTTGATGATTGTTTTTTTTAAAGAAATTTTTAAATGTCTCTCTTGTATCCTTTAGCGATGTTTTAGGCATGCTGATATAATTACAGTTTTTAAAGATATAAGTCTAGAGGAGGTAAAGGCGTCTAATTTAGACGCCTTTGAGAGAGATGGTTATCTATTTATTTTATTTTTTAGAAGAATTTTTAGTATCTTTTTCCTTTTCCTCAGGATTAGATTTTTCCTTTGGTAACGGATTTCCTTCCATCTTTTCAGAAATCAAACCGGCATTTGCCCTGATAGCCATTTCTATTTCAGCAGCAGTACTTGGATTGTTTTTAAGGTATTGTTTTGCATTTTCACGGCCTTGCCCAATTTTTTCCCCTTTATAAGCATACCATGCTCCACTTTTTTCAATTATCCCTGCTTTTGAACCAAGATCTATCAATTCGCCTGTTTTGCTAATACCCTCCCCATACATTATATCAAATTCTACTACTTTGAACGGAGGAGCAACTTTATTTTTTACGACTTTCACTCGTGTTTGGTTGCCAATTATTTCGTCTTTTTCTTTTATAGCGCCAATTCTTCTAATATCCATTCTAACAGAAGAATAGAATTTAAGTGCATTACCGCCTGCTGTTGTTTCTGGACTACCAAACATGACACCAATTTTCATTCTTATTTGATTAATAAAAATAACCATTGTGTTTGATTTAGATATACTTCCAGTCAATTTTCTTAAAGCTTGGCTCATTAATCTTGCTTGTAGTCCAACATGAGTATCACCCATATCACCTTCTAATTCAGCTCTTGGGGTCAATGCAGCCACAGAGTCAATAACTAAGACTGATACTGCTCCTGATCTTACAAGTGTATCAGCAATTTCCAATGCTTGCTCACCTGTGTCAGGCTGAGAAATTAATAATTCTGTGGTGTTAACACCTAGTTTTTTAGCATAAGTAGGGTCTAAAGCATGCTCTGCATCTACAAATGCGCAAGTACCTCCTGTTTTTTGTGCCTCGGCAATAACTTGTAATGCTAAAGTTGTTTTACCAGAAGACTCAGGACCATAAATTTCTACTATTCTGCTTTTTGGCAAACCGCCTATGCCTAGCGCCAAGTCTAAACTTAATGATCCAGTTGATACCGACTCAATATCTAAAACTTGGTTTTGACCAAGTTTCATAACTGACCCTTTTCCAAAATTTTGATCTATTTGGCTGATTGCAGCATCAAGTGCTTTTTTCTTTTCTTTATCTTGATCTTTAATGTTATTTACTACTTTTAAGTTGTTTTTAGTCATTTTTTATCCTTTTTTTTTGTTCGACTCACTTAAATAAATGTACACATTTTGTTCTTATTTGCAAATAAATTAATAAATATCTGATTTAATTGAATTTTTAGAAAATATGTCTAATCCAATTCCTTTTTGGGTGAGATTTAGGATCGTAATACTTTGCTTCAAGCTCAAGATAAATTGCTGTTAAGTTTCCGGTAATTCTAAGTAATTCAAACTGAGCAAGTATTTCCTCTTGTTCAACCTTAATAAAGTTTTGTCTAGCTTCAAGTAATAGACTTCTTGAATTTAATACATCTAAAGTTGTTCTTAAGCCGTTTTCATACTCTTGCTTTATGCCCTCGTAAGCTATTTCTGCGGCCTCTAGTTGGGCTTTAGCTAATATCAATTGACTCTTTTTTAGAGTGTATTCTGACCATGTGTTTGCAGCATTTTTCTTAATTTCTTTTTTTTTATATAAATAATCAAGCTCCTGGCTAAGTTTGAGAGATTTTTTTTGTCTAAAAACAGAATAGTTTTTCCCGCCTTGGTAAATTGGAATTTCTACTTCAGCGCCAAATAATGATTGTTTCCTTTCATTAATTGTCAAGCTTGTGTCTCGTGACTCTGACAACTTGTAAGATAATGAAAATTTCGGACCCAAATCCTCTATTGCAGCATTTAGAGAGTCTTTTGATTTTAAATAATTTAATTCCGAAATTTTTAACTCAGGATTTTTTCTTTCAGCTGATTGTATAGTATCATTTAATGATACAGGTAATTTTAAATTAAGTTTACTATCAAATTCTAATTTTTTAGGCTCATTCCCAACTATGTTGATATAATTCTTTTCACTAATCAAAAGATCATTTTTAGCTTTAATAAATTTAGATTTAGCTGATGCTAAGGATGATTCAGACTGTGCTAAATCTGAGAGTCTAATAGCTCCCCTTTCATATCTTCCTTTATCCAGTTCTACTTGTTGCTCTGACAAACTCAGATTATCCTGGGTAATAATAATATTTTTTTGAGCTAAAATCACATCTGTAAATACTTCGGCTGTTTTATAAAGAACATTTTGCTCAACTTTTTTTAAGTCAAATCTGGCAATTTTAACCTCTTTTTTTGCTTTCATTGCATCTGGTATTCCTTGGAATAATTTTTGTTCAATAGTTATAGAATTTGTTTTTGGCTGGAAATTAGTATCTGTTTGAGCACTCCCTGAATTATCAGTTTGATTTTCATTTAAATAATCACTTTGATTAATTGTACCTGTAATAGTAGGTTTAAATGCGGACAAAGCTTGTATAAGATTTTCATCAACAGATATTGTAATCTCTCGTTGAGAATTTAGTTCATTATTTTTTAAATAACTCGATGCAAGAGCATCAAATATAGTTTCAGAGTAAACTGGTTCTGTAAAAATTAAATAAATTATAAATAATTTTAAATATCTAATCATTTCATTTTTTCTAATTTTTTTTCAAGAAAGTATAAACTATCTTGCCCCCAGAAAAGCTCATTTTCTAAAATAAATGTTGGGGCACCAAATACATAATTGTTAATAGCTTTTTCGGAATTCGATTTATAAATTAATTTTACTTTTTCTGAATAAGCCAATTTTTCTATTTCATTAAATTCAATCTTTAAATCTAAACAAATACTTTTTAAAACGTTAATATCTGAAATATCTTTTTCTTCTGACCACAAACATTTTAATATTTTTTCACCGAATTCTAATTTAATACCCATTTTAATTGAAGCAATTAAAAAATAAGCAGGTAAGTGAGGGTCGCTTGGAGGAAAAAATTTTGGTTTTATATTCATATGAATTCTATTTTCTTCACTCCATCTTATTAGCTCTGAAAACCTGTTTTTTTGTCTAGATAGATGTCGTTTTGGTACAGGTACTCCACCTGTTGAAACAAAAACCTTACCTACTAAATCAACTGGTATTTCATCAACTTTTAACGAATACTTTTCAATCAATGCCCTTAGCTTTTTGCTTCCTAAATACGCGTAAGGAGAAGCTATACTGTAATAATATTCAATATTCATATAAAAAATTAAAGACAATTTTATATATTAAATGTTACATTATTAAATACTAATGATTGAACTTTTTACCGCTGATACGCCAAATGGACAAAAAATTTCAATTATGTTGGAAGAAACTGGTTTGGATTACAAAATAACAAAAATTAATATCTTCAAGGATGTGCAATTTAGTGCTGATTTTAAAAAAATTAGTCCATTTAGTAAAATTCCAGCAATCATTGATCACGATAACAAAAAGAAAATTTTTGAGTCTGGTGCTATACTAATTTATTTGGGAGAAAAAACTGAAAAATTTTACGACAAACATATGAAGCATGAAATTAATCAATGGCTGATGGCACAAATGGGCTTAATCGGACCTATGTTTGGCCAGCATCATCAATTTCATCATTACAATCCAGGAAAAAGCCAATTTGGCGAAGAAAGGTATTTTGAAATAAGTAAAAACCTATATTCAGTTTTAGATTATAGACTAAAATCAAGTAAATTTCTTGCTGGTGATATTTATACCATAGCAGATATAGCTACATGGCCATGGGTTGCAAGGCATGACTGGCACGACATTGGTATTAAAAATTATCCTAATTTATGTAAATGGTTTCTAAAAATTTCTGAAAGGGATGCCGTAGTAAAAGGTTACGATTTGTTGAAAAAAGGAAATAAGATTCCTATGCCTTAATTATCAGCAAAAATTTTCTCTTGGTTTTCATGTTTTTCTTGGGCTTCAACAGTAAGTGATGCGATAGGTCTAGCAATAAGTCTTTTTAAACCAATTTCCTCTCCCGTTTCTTCACAATAACCATAAGTTCCTTCATCAATTTTATTTAAAGATTCATCAATTTTATTTATTAATTTCTTATTTCTATTTACTGTTCTCATTTCAACTGTTTTGCCAGAATATGAAGTCGCTTGGTCTACTATATCAGCCGAGGAAGCGTTATCATCTGAGTTACCAAATATGATACGATTATTTTGATCTATTAAATCATTTTTCCATTTTGAAAGTAATTGTCTAAAAAAAGCTTTATGCTTCGCGCACATATACTTTTCTTTTGCTGTTGGTTTGTAATTTTTAGGTAATTTAGTTGCCATATTTAAAAGATAAGCAATATATGTTTCAAATTTATTGTGTCAATTAATAATAAATAAATATAAAAGTTTAATTATGGCGATTAATAGACAATTTCATATTTTTTTATTCACACACCTATTAATTTGGACCTTGGTGCCAACAATAACAAATAATAATTTACCGCTTGACACTATTGAGGCTTTAGCATGGGGAAGTAATTTAGATTGGGGTTTTAATAAACATCCACCATTAAGCGCTTTGGTTGTCAAATTATTCTATGTAATTTTTGGGTCGCAAGATTGGGTTTATTATTTTTTAAGCCAATTATTTGTAATTATAGGTTTCTATTTTGTATTTAAATTATCAAAAGAAATACTTGGGAATGAAAAATACGCCTTTTTCTCAGTCATATTGTTGGAAGGAATTTATTTTTACAATTTCACAACGCCTGAATTCAATGTGAACGTTTGTATGTTGCCCTTTTGGGCAATGACCACTTATTATGGATATAAATGTTTAAAAGATAACCTTACGAAAGACTATGTCATTTTCGGTATTGTTATTGCTCTAGGATTTTTGTCTAAGTATCTTTTTATTTATTTAATTATTGGAATTAAAATATTTTATATTTTTTATATTAAAAAAAATAATTTTAAAATTAATTATATAATTCCCGGAATAATTTTTTTATTAATATTAACACCCCATTTAATATGGCTAGCTGAAAATAACTACATAACAATTGCTTATGGTTTAAAGCGAACGGGGGAAATTAAAAACTATTTAGACCATATTGTTTTACCTTTAGTATTTTTAGGTAAACAAATCGGAATATTAATTCCATTTTTTATTTTGGTTATAATATTGTCTGGAAGTATAAAAACTAATTTTTCTTTAAAAGATCAAAACTTATTATATTTATTGTCTGTAACTTTTTTGCCGGTATTTTTAATGTTTCTAACATCTTTAGTAATTGGTGCAAAAATTAGGACTATGTGGATGACTCCTTTTTATTTATTTTTTGGATTGCTTTTTATTTATCTTTTTAAAAATAAAATAAACACAAATAAAATTAAAAATTTTATTTGTGTATTTATTTTTTTATTTTTACTTTCTCCATTTCTATATGGATATATTTCGGTTACCCAAACAGATAAAAGGACTGATTATAATGGTCGTGAAATAGCAAACTTGGTGGAACGTAAATTAATTCAACTGGGTTATGAAAATGTTATGGGAGTAACAGGAAATGAATGGGTTGCTGGAAATTTATGTTATCATTTAAAATCTAAGCCAAAATGTGTAATTTTAAGTACTAACAAAATTATAATAGGTGCCGAGGGTAAAAATGGCCCCGCTTCATTTGGTTTAAAGGAGCTAATTTCTAATAATTACAAATAAATGAAAAAATATATAATTTTAATCCCTGTTTATAACGATTGGCAGTCAGTTTTTAAATTAATTCAAAATATTGATTTACAACTAAGTGATGAAATAGTTGATATATTAATAGTTAATGACGCATCAACAGAAAAATATGAAGAAAATTTAACAGGTATTTCTAGGATTAAATCAGTTAAAATAATTAATCTTAATAATAATGGTGGTCATCGCCGGGCGATTGCTACTGGATTAAAGTACTGCAAAGATAATCTAGAGTTTGATTATGTTATTCCAATGGACGGTGATGGAGAAGATAGACCTGAAGAGTTAAAGGAGTTTTTTAATAAAGCAAAAATGAATTCGGATGTGGTTACGGCAGTTCGGGTTAAGAGAAGCGAAGGAGCTTTGTTTAAAATACTCTATTTTTTTCATAAGATAATAACTTTAATTTTATCAGGCAAGATGGTTAGATTTGGGAATTACAGTTGTCTTTCTAAAAATGCTGTAAATAAGCTACTTTCAGACGGTGCAATTTGGCTGAGCTTTTCTGGTGCTGTTACTAAGCATTTCCCTAACCATGACTTTATTCACTCACATAGGGGTCCTAGGTACTTTGGCCCCTCCAAAATGAGTTTATTTAAGTTAATTATACATTCTTTAAACATATCAGTTGTCTTCAAAGATACCCTATTTATTAAAATTGGACTGCTCATCACTGGTTTTGCAATCTTAGCTTACTACTT
>PAFP01000055.1 GCA_002704185.1 Candidatus Pelagibacter sp. | reverse complement strand
TGATTTTGTTAAATTAAATTTATCTCCTAGAATTATTTTATCATTCACAACTACTTGACCTTCATCAGGTTTTTGAATTCCCTCTGCTTTTTCGCAATGCGCCATTTATTCCCCCTTATTAATGTTTAATATTAAATGTATATCAGCTTATTTGTAAAGCTATTTATTAAAATTTATAAATTTGACTTTTTAATAAAAACACAATACCCGTAAATAGTAAATGAAAGCTACAGCTATAATACTTTTTATAATTGCCGTTGAAATAGCGCTTTTAATAGGCCTAAGGATACAAGAACAGTATCAAGAAACTCGATATTTTAATAATTGTGTTGAAGATATAAAAATAGCAAAAATCAAAGCTGATGATCCAATTGCATTTTGTTCAGGTTTAGTCAGACAGGATCCATATTTGTTTACTTTTAATAAAGGTAAGGTTGCAAAATATTTAAAAGAAAATGAACCAAAGTCTGAAAAGAAATCTGATAACAATAAAGAACAAAAATAACTAACTAAAAAATTTTAAAGCAATTAAAACTACAATTGGGATTGTAATGAAAGATAGTGCGGTTGAACTAACAATTACGGAAGCTATATTATCCGCATATATTTTTTTAGAATACATTTTAGCTAATAAAAAGTTTAATATAGCAGATGGCATGGAACATTGTATAAGTACAATTCCCGCCTCATAGCCATCTAATTTAAAACAATATATCAATAAAAAACCGATAACAGGGCCCATGACTAATCTAAACATGGTCAAAATATATGTCTCATATATGTTTTTTATTTTTAATGTACTTAGCGCAATACCTAAAGTAGCAAGAACTAGAAAAATTGCTGTATAACCAATTAGCATAGTTGTGTTAATTAAAAATTGTGGAGCATCAATTTTAAAATATAAAAATAATGCAGAAACTGAAATAACGTACATGGGAACAGATTTTAATAAAGGTTCTATACTTAGTTTTTTACTAGCTATAAATATTCCTAACGTAAAGTGAAGTAACATGATAACCGAGGCGATAGAACCACCAATAGCAAAGCCATTTGAACCGTACGCAAAAATTGCGAGTGGCAGACCGATATTCCCACAATTAGGCAGAATTAGTGGCCCAAGCTCTGTCACTGGATTCCTATTAATTAACTTTAATAAAATTATTCCTGGTATCGCAAATAGACATACAAAAATAATTGTTATGGAGCCAAATTTAACGAATGTATCAAAATCAAGTGAGGTTGATGTAAGCGAGTAAAATAATAAGCATGGAACACCTATTTTTCCAGCAAAATCAGTTATTACATTAGTATCAAATCTTGGATTTTTTCTACCAAACCAATATCCAATTCCGATTACAAAAAATACTGGAAAAACAACTTCAAATAATTTGATAACAATATTTAATAACATGTTTATTGTTTAACTTTATATAGTCACAAAAACAATATAAATAAAAATAATGAAAATTATTAGATTAACTTTTGTATTTTTATTAATATTTCAATCGCAAGTCCTAAGCCATGTAGGGCATTATTCAAAATTAAAAAATTTAAAATTTGAGCTTTTAAGAAATAATGCAGTAGTTGGAAATCATAAAATTTTTTTTAAGTACAATAATAATACATTAGAAGTATACAATGAAATTAGATTTAAAATTAAAAAATTAGGTGTTACCTTTTATAAATATTCATCAGATGGTGTTGAAAAATACAATCAAAATGGAAAATTAGTTTACTTCAAGTCAAAGACCCTGGATAATAAAAAGCATAAATTTTGTGAAATTAAACTAAATCAAAATAATTATGTTTTAAATGGGTCGTCCTTTAAAGGTAACTTAGATAAAGATTTTGTAATTTCATCATACTGGAATCATGAAATTTTAAAAAAAACACATCAAGTTTCTGCAATTACATGTCGTTTAATTGAGCAAAAAGTCAAATTTGTTGCAAGAGAAAATTTAATTATTAAAAATAAAAATTTTAAAACAAGAAAATTTAACATTAATGGAAAAAATCTTAACACAACTATATGGTATGATATAGATTCTAAAATGATATTAAAACAAATATTAACAAAAAAAGGTAAATGGAAATATAAACTGATCAGTTATGAAAATTATAAATAAATTCATATTAATAATAATTGCATTTTATTGTAATCTTAGTTTTGCACAGGATAAAGGTATTCTGTCATTTATGTATCATCGTATTAATGAAAATAAGCCAGCTTTGTCGAGTACAAATGTAAAGTTAGAAATGTTTCAGCAACATATACAGTTATTAGAAAAAACAAACTATGGTTTTATCAATGCAAATGAGTTCAAAGATTATATTGATGGTAAAAAAAACTTTGAAAATATAAAAATACTTTTAACTATCGACGACTCTTTCAAGAGCTTTTATGAAAATGGATGGCCTATTTTGAAAGAAAAAAAAATACCCTTTATTCTTTTTGTAAATACTAGAGAAGTAAACATAAACCACCCAAATTATATGTCTTGGGAACAAATTAGAGAATTAAAAAGAAGCGGTATTGCAACTATAGGCGGGCATAGTTTTTCTCACGAATATTTTGTGAACATGACGCTTGAAGAAATTGATGAGGATATAAAAAAATCACAAATTGATTATCAAAGAGAGATTGGTGAAATCTCTAACATATTTTCTCATCCATTTGGAGAGACAAATATTGAAATTATAAAGTTGCTCAAAAAAAGAGGTTACAAGTATATGTTTGGCCAACATAGCGGGGTGATTTCATTAAAAGAAAATATTAATTATTTGCCTAGATTCAGTATGAATGAGAATTATGGTAAGATTAAAAGATTTCAGAGAATTTTAAGATCAAGACCTTTTGAATTAAAAGAATATCAACCTAAAATAATGATGTTAAAAGATCAGAATCCAATCAATATTAAATTATCATTCAATGAAAATGTTAAAGGTATAAATTGTTTTGATAACTCCGGTGGTGAATGGAAAAATACGGAGATAGCCTTTCAAAACAATAGTGAGATTGAACTTTTGTTTGAACTACCATTTAAAAAAAGACGGGGCAGAGTTAATTGTACCATGCCGTCCAATAATAAAATAATTAAATGGTGGGGATACCAATATAGTGTATTAGAATAACTTATATTAACGATTTCATTATCTTCAGTGTATATGAACTTATATGATGCTCCATGCCTTCAGAGTCCTCTTCAGCGATTTTTTTTGGAACTCCAATTTTTCTTAAAAATTTAAATACAATTTCGTGTCTGACATTTGAATCTAAGGCAAGTGTTTTACCATTAGAAGTTAAATGAATAGATTTGTACTTTTCGCTAGTTACTAATTTAGCTTTTATTAATCTTTTTATATTTTTATTTATAGTAGCTTTTGAGACGCCGAAGTATTTTGATAAATCTATGTTTTTTACATCTTTTTTATCTTTAGAGATTTCTTCTATTGCTTCAACGTAATCTTCAAGAATTTCATTTGCATTTTGTTTCTTGCTTAGTTTAAAATATTTCGGACTACTAAATCTGGTCTTTTTCATAAAAAAAAATCAATAAATGTATAATATCTTCTTGATTAATTATCAAAAGCTAAATATATTAGCCTAGGCTAACTTTTATGACAGAATTTACAAACGGTATTTTAAATACTATAAAAAATATATATTCATCTAATCGAGGAACTATTCTTCGAACAATAATTTATACTATTGGGCATTTTGTAATTGCTATAACTTGTTTGATGTTGATAACAGATGTTTCTTTTCTAATAGCCATGACAGACGCTATAGTAGAGCCTATTGCTAATTCTGTTTGGTATTTCGTATTAGACAAATATTGGACAAGCAGAGCGCAAAAAGTCACTTAATTTTTTAAGCAAATCACATTAGAGTAAAGGCATGTTTGGATTTTTTAATATATTTAAAACAAGAAATAAAAAAATTAAAGAAAAAGCTTTCCAGCTTCTAAGACAAGCTAGTAAAATTTCAAAAGAAATTGAATTTGAAAAAGATCAAGTAAGATTAAGAGGCTTAGCATTTGATTTAAAAAAAGCTCATGATGAAGGTTTAAAATTACTTGATGATATTAATTACGATAAAAATAAATTAGACAAAATATATTTTGATCCCAAAACAAAAATGTCAGAAAATTTTAAAAAAGTTGAACAAATTTTACAAGATTTTAACAGTAGAATCTAATTTTTCTTCTTTTTTTTTCTAACTTTATTTAACTTATTTAATAACTTATTTACTTTCTTGTATATTTTTTCTATGTTTTTCATTTGTGTTCTTATAGTATGAAATTCCAAAAATTAAAAAATTAATTTTTATTAGTAAAAAGAAATTCCATGAAATAGCATTTTTTAACTGTGAAAATTCCCCTGATACAGCGTACATTAACGGTAAACATATTATACTGACTAGGATTATANCAATCGAGAGATAATATCCAAAATAAAAAAAATAATTCTTTACAAAATTTTTATAAGATAAATAAAGAAAAAACTGAGAAAAAATTATTAAAAAAATATAAAAGAAAATACCAATTTTTCTAAAAAACCGATAAGTATTATTTTCACCAAGAAAGACAATGTAAAGTAGCAAAAATAAACTTGCTAGAATGCTNAATACAAAAAAAATTTCAGAATACTTCTTATCTGTTCTTAATAGGAAATAAAAATAAAAAATTAAAAAAGAAACGACTATTAGTCCTGATTTAAAAATGTATATTGCGGGAGGATTACGACCTACCCTCGAAATTGAGTAGCACCCTTCAATATTTGGGATACATGGTTTAATAAAATTATATACGATTGAAATATAATAACTAACAAGAACAGTTGATATTGAAACTAAAAATATTAATAAACTTAAGATAAAAACTTTGTGTTTATTTAACATCTAAGTCCCACAAAATGTTTTATATATTTTATCACTTGGAGGGGGAGAATTTAAATATTTTTCTTCACTAATTTCATTATATGGTTTTTGTAATAAATCTAAATATTTAAACAAATTTTCAAGTTTATTATTATTTGCATCAGCTAAAATCTCTTCAACTAAATGATTCCTTGGTATAATAACTGGATTATTTTCTCTCATTAAATCAAATGATTTTTCAACCGTATTAATATTTTTTTTTATCCTATTTTGCCATGTTTCTTCCCAAAATATGAAATCAGGGTCATTGAATAATCTTTCTTTAGGTAATTTTTCATTCATTAAATTTCTAAAAGTATTTGTATAATCTGCTTGATTTCTATGCATCAAATCTAACAAATCACTTATTAGTTTTATATCATTTTCTTGCTCTCCAGAAATTCCTATTTTATTTTTCATCATACGGAGCCATGATTTTTTATAAATTGCATCATAGTTTAAAATTTCTGTCTCTATTTTTTTAATTGCTTGATCATGATCAGAATCAATTAAGGGAATCAAAGTTTCTGCAAATCTGACAAGGTTCCATTGAGCAATAACTGGCTGATTGATAAATGCGTACCTACCGTAATGATCAATAGAACTAAAAACAGTTTTTGGATCATAATTATCTAAAAAAGCACAAGGACCAAAATCAATTGTTTCGCCTGACAAAGCCATATTATCTGTATTCATAACGCCATGAATAAAGCCAATCCTCATCCAATTTGTAATAAGTTTAATTTGTAAGTTCATAACCTTTTTAAATAAGTCTAAGGCTATATTATTTGAGTTTTTAAGATCCGGGAAATGTCTTTCAATTGTGTATTCTACCAGTTGAGATAATGTTTTAATATCCTGATTTGAGGCAACAAATTGAAATGTACCAACTCTCAAATGACTGCTTGCAACTCGTGTAAGGATAGCACCTTCTAGCTTATCTTCCCTTAAAATAGTTTCACCTGTTTTTACTACACATAGACTTCTAGTAGTCGGAATACCAAGGTGATGCATTGCCTCGCTTATTATATATTCTCTTAACATTGGCCCTAAGGCTGCTCTTCCATCTCCAGATCTTGAATAAGGAGTTTTGCCGCTTCCTTTAAATTGAATGTCAACTCTTTCACCATCAGGTTTTATGTGCTCTCCAAGCATATGAGCTCTTCCATCACCTAAAATTACGAAATGACCAAATTGATGACCAGCATAAGCTTGCGAAAAAGTTTCTAAATTTGGAGGTAGTTTATTACCTGAAAAAAAATCAGCAATATTTTGATTATTAATTCCATTCATATCTAGACCCATTTCTTCAGCAAGCTTGAAATTAAAAATTATTGACTCGGGATTTTTTACTGGCGTAGGAGACAATCTTGTTAATAGATAATCTGGTAGCCTTGTATAGGTGTTATCAAACTTAAATTTTAAAGACATTTATATACAACCCTTACGCTAATATTATTTTTTTTATACACGGTACTAACAGAGCAATAAAGAATCAATCAAAAGGAGATAACAAATTTTTAGAAAGTTTGATACATTGATTTTAATTGAGGGGTGACCCTCAACTGACATACAAGGGGAGGTTTCGGCCAAATGTTGTATGCAGAAAGCGTGAGGAAGGTAGCACTTAGACACTCACGAGTAGCGGTTCGGCAGTAGTGCTAAAATGACGAACCAACTAAAAGCTTTACTGGTTTTTAGGTTTATTTCGGTGAACCTAACTACTAAGTAAGGCTTTTTTTTTATTTGACACTTTAAAAACAATAAATACATTAATTTTAATCGGTTTATCCTTGTAATGTAAGAGCTGATATTCTTAAAATATACCCTTACATAACAACTTAAACTCTAAGCAGAACCTCGTAATGTTATGCTTGTGGTTTGTAAATTTTCTTTCTCAATCACACATAGCATTCGAGATAACAGATAGAGGAGTGTTATGGAAAATATACTAATTGGGACTTTGATAGGTTTAGTTCTAGGTGGAGGGATTGCTTACGTAATTGCTCGATCAGCATTTAACGACAAACTTAAAATTATTAATGAAAAAAATGAAGAAGTCTTAGATCTTAAAGGGTTTAAAGATGAAATCACTGCCCTGAAAGGGACAACAGATTCTATACAGCAAAATATAGCTCAAGATCGAGGATCTTTGAAAGAAATACTAAGCAGCATGAGTTTAAGCAAAGCTGAAATGGTCAAAGTAGCTAACGATTTAAAAACAACATTAGTTGCAGGTGGCAACCAAGCTCAGGGAAATTGGGGTCAGCTTGTATTAGAGCATATTCTTCAAGACCGATTGGGTATGACCAAAGGGGTAGAGTTTTCTGCACAAAAAAGTTTCAGTGATGAAGATAATCGTCAAATTCCAGATATCATTGTTCACTTACCAGGAGGGCGTGACGTTGTAATTGATTCTAAAGTTTCTTTAAAAGCTTGGGATGAATTTATTAATGCTACAGATGAGATATCAAAAAAAGACGCATTAGATCGACATATAAAATCTGTAAAAACTCACATTACAGAACTTTCTAAGAAAAATTATCAAAAGATTCTTGGCGTTAAAAGTTTAGATGCTGTGATTATGTTTGTTCCAAATGAACATGCTATTACGTCGCTTGGTAAAGATAGTAGGGAGATTACTGATTTTGCTCTATCAAAGAAGATTACCATCGTCGGTCCTTCTATGATTTATTATGTTTTAAAAACTGTAGATCAATTTTGGAAAGTTGAAAAACAAAATAAAAATATCCAGGAAGTTATTCGTTTAGCAACCAAGACTTATGACAAAGCTTATGGCGTTTATACATCAGCTCAAAAAGCGGCGAAGTCTTTTGGTCAAATGGATGCTCACATTCGAGATGTGTTGAAAAAAATACATGATGGAAGCGATAGTTTATTAGGTGCTGCGGATAAGATGAAAAAAATTGGCGGTTTAAGTACTAAGAATGAACTATCCACATCTGAAAAATCAAAGCTAGAGATTGATCCAGATGACGATCCAGATCCGGACGATGATCCTCCAGCAGCAAAAAGGATTGCGGGGTAGATTATGAATTACGTATTTTATGATTTTGAAACTACTGGGCGATCATCCACTTGGGATCAAATCCTTCAGTGTGGTGCAATACTTGTTAATGATGATTTTCAAGAACTTGATAGGTTTGAAGCGAGATGCTCTCTAAATCAGGATGTAATACCTGAACCCACAGCATTATTAGTTAATAAAACCAAGCCAGATCAACTAGCTAAAACTAATCTATCACATTATGGTTTAGTTAATCAAATGCATGAAGTTTTTCAGAAGTGGTCTCCCGCAATTTTTATTGGCTACAATTCGCTTTCATTTGACGAGGAATTTTTGAGAAAAACTTTGTTTAAAAATTTAAGAGACCCCTATCTCACGCAAATGAATGGAAACAAAAGAGCTGATATACTAGGATTAGTTAGATCAGCACATTTATATTACCCAGAATGCATCAAGACTCCTACAAGTGAAAAAGGAAATGCAGTATTTAAGCTTGATCAATTAGCTCCTATGAATGGTATTGAACATAGCAATGCCCATGATGCTATAGGAGATGTTTGGGCGACCATAAATATTGCAAAATTAATTTCGAAAAATGCACCAAGCGTTTGGAAAGCAAGTCTGATGACTACTTCAAGAATTGAAGTTAATCAAATTGTAGAAAGTGAGAAATTATTTTGTTTTAATGAGTACTTTTACGGCAAATCAAGACCATTTGTGGTAACATTGATTTGCAAACACCCAAAATATAATTGGCCACAATGCTTTGATTTAAAGAATGATCCTTCCGATTATGTCGATCTTTCAGTTGAGGCATTAAAAGAAGAGATGAAAAAAAGCCCAAAGATTATTAGATCAGTAAAAGACAATAAGCATCCAATTATAATGAATCCAAAATACAGTAAAAACTTTGATACTTACAGAAGTATAGGTTGTGAAAAATTATATAAACGAGCTGAAATTATTCGTAACAATGAAGAGTTCAAGAAAAAAGTATCAAGAATTCTGTTAGATGAAGCGCAAGAAAAAGAGGATATGGACTCACAACTTGATCTTGAAGCAGAGGAGTCAATTTATAAAGGGGGGTTTTCAAGCGATAAAGATAAGATGGTAATGGCTGAATTCAATAAAGCTGAATGGAAAGATAAATTGTATATTTCAGATAAATTTAAGGATCAGAGATATAATTACTTCGCAAAAAAAATAATTTTTAATGAGGCACCAAATGTTTTACCAAAAGAAATATTTTCCGAAATTAAAAGAAAAAATGCGCAAAGACTTTTAAGCAAAAGTGATGAAAAGTTTAACACATTACCTAAAGCTTATAATGAAATTGATAATTTAAGATCAAAGTATGATGACGAAAACGATGTAGAAAGTTTAAAATTGCTTGAAGAATTAAATAATTTTCTAATGCAGATTGAAAAAAAATTGTTAGATGCGTAGTTGACATTAATTGATTAATGCTTAACTTTCAATTTTTTAAATTTAAGGAGTTTTAAATGGCAACAGTAGAAATAACTGACGATAATTTTGAAAATACAGTTTTAAAAGCAGACAAATTTTTCTTGCTCGACTTTTGGGCACCATGGTGTGCACCTTGCAAGATGATTTCACCTGTGCTTGAAGAACTTTCTAACGAAATGTCAAACAGACTTACAATCGGGAAAATAAATATTGATTCCGAACTACAGACAGGTACTAAATATGGAGTGCGCGGAATTCCATTCCTTTTACTTTTTCATAATGGAGAAGTAATTGATCAAAAAGTTGGGGCAGCCAATAAAAGTTCAATAAAAGAATGGTTAGAATCTAAATTAAAGTAGTTAATTAGTTCTTAAAGTTGATAATAATTTAAAATTCTGGTCAGTTACCACTATCTCTCCGGAACTTGGAGCGTAATCTGTGTGTTTTAAAATAATAACGTAATGTGTTATAAGTACAATATTACCTTTCCCATCCCACTGATTAATATAATTTTTTAAAGCTTTAGATTGTTTTTTTGAATTACCAGAAAATTTAGATTGGAATGTTGAATTTAAAGCAAAGAACTCATCATATTTATTAAACGCATAAAACGCAGTATCCTTACACCTACACCATTGACTAGATAAAACTCTTGATATTTTAATATTATTTTTTTTAAAAAAACTTCCAATAATCTTTGATTGCTTAATACCTGCATTACTTAAGTTTCTTTGAGTTGTGCAATCTTTAAGATTAAAATTTTCTGGGTCTCCACCTCCAGGAGCTAAAGAGTGTCTAATAAATATTACTTTTCCCTCTTCTTTTAGTAAATTAATAACTTTTTCATTAGTTCTTCCCTCAAAGGATAGAAAAACACAAAAAATTATTATTATTTTTCTCATTTATTTAATTCTAATGCTTTACCCACTAGTCTAAAACTACCCGAAATTACAATTATTGAATTAGGATCTTGTATTGCTAATTGAGATAAAGCCGAAGAGACGTTTTTTGATGGATTTACATGTATACCCAAACTACTTACTTTACTCATAGCATCTTTTATTTCATAAAAACCTTCTTCAAATTTGATGACTTTGACTTCATCTACAAGAGTGGAAAAATGTTTTAAATAATTTTCTATATTTTTTGATTTTAGCATATTAAAAATCATAAATATTCTTTTTTTCCCTTTAATTTTTTCGAGGAAATTTGCAAGTTCTTTGCCAGAATCTTCATTATGAGATCCGTCCAATATAAGTGTGTTTTCATCATGAACATGATTTCTTAAAACTCCATTATTAATAATTTGAATACGTCCATTAAGATTCGCATTAATTATACCTTTATTTGTTAATGAGTTATCTAATTTAACATTTAATGATTTTAACATCATTAAAGCAATTGAAGCATTATCTAATTGAAAGCTACCACACATTTTGGGTAAATCTAGATCTTGTAAGCCTTGATCATCTTGAAAAATCATTCGATTATTTTCTTTTGTTACTTGAAAGTCTTCACCTAGAATAAACTTTTTTATTTTTCTTTTTTCAATTTCTTTATCTATAAGATTTTGAATATTTCTTTTCTGTCTTGAAATAACTAAATTAGTATAGTCTTTTATAATACCCGTTTTATTTTTAACTATATCTTCTATTTTAGGACCAAGATAGTCTAAGTGATCTAGAGATATTGGTGTTAATATTTGACCTACGGGCTTTTGAAAAACTGCCGCGCAATCACCAACTCCTCCAAGACCAACCTCAATAATATTAAATTCAGCTGAATTTTCACTAAAGGCTAGAAATGCCATAGCTGAAATATACTCATAAAACGTTATATCTTTACCATTATTAATTTTATCAATTTTTATGACATATTCTTCAAATTGTTTATCACTTAATAATTTTCCCTTTAAATTAAATCTTTCATTAAATGATAGAATGTGTGGACTTGTATAAACATTAACAGAATAATTGTTTTCAACTAAAATAGATCTTATAAATTCAATAGTAGATCCTTTACCATTAGTGCCGCCAACAATAACAACATTTTTTAATTTTTGTTCTGGATTACCCAAATCGTTGAGTAATCTTTTTATTCTATCTAATGTAAGCTCTATTCTTCCAGGCGGATTAAGCTGATAAAGTTGATTTAGTATGAACTGGGTTTTGTTGCTGTGCATCTGATAAGTTATCTTCTTTATTAATTTGTTTATGAAGAAGGATAGATATCAAATTACTGAATTCTTCTCTATGTTTTTTTCTTGGAATTATACGATCGACAAAACCTTTTTTTAATAGAAGACCTGCGGTTTGAAAATCTGGAGGTAGTTGTTCAGAAATTGTTTTCTCTATCACTCTAGGACCAGCAAACATAATTTTAGTACTTTCACTTTCGGCAAATAAGAATACTGACGGTCCGTAAACCCAACTAGCTGTAACCCCACCACTAACTGGACTTACTGCCATGATAATAACTGGTAGTTTTTCTTTTTCTAATTCCTGTAAAGCAATAATAGATTGCGGCATCATCATTAATCCAAAAATTGAGTGTTGCATTTTTTGTCCACCTGTCGAAGGAAAAGCAATAAGCGAAGACCTTGTTCTAATAGCTTCTTTACATGCAAAAACAAAAGCTGCTCCTTCTTCGAGTCCCACTGAACCTCCTAAAAATTTTTGGTTTAAACAATAAGATACCACAGGCAATGAATTAATATTTCCTGAAGCAACTACTGCAGCATTATCTTGATCAAATTTTTTTCTAGCCTCTTTAACTTTATCTGAGTATTTTTTAGTATCAGACCATTTTAAAGGATCCGAAGATGTTTTAGGAGTTTTTAACTCTGTATATTCTCCATTATCAAATAACATTTCAAATCTTTGACGAGGAAAGATCTGTTGTGGTTCATTACATTTTGTACAGCAATAATAATTATTTTTTATATCATTTCTATCAATTACACTTGAACAGGAAGGACAACTTGCCCAAAAATCATCTGGAGCTAAAGATTTCTTCTTAAATAAATTTGAAATCTTAGGCTTTATTTTCTTACTAATATTTTTTATCCAATTCATAATTTATCTTATTTGTGTTTTTAATTCTTTTACCATCTTATTTAATTTCTTAATAGGATTTTGACGTTTTTTCAATGCATCTGAAATCCCTTTGCACAACTCACTTCCAACCACTAAACCATCGCTATTTTTTAGGGATTTAATGGTTTTTCTAGTAATTCCAAAACCAATTACCAATTTTTTTGATGGATTGATTTTTTTTACCTTTTGATATTGTTTTAAAATGCTACCAGCGGAACTTTTAAGCTTCCCTCCTGTTGTAGATAGCATACTAATAAAATAATTTAGCTCATCAGAGTTCTTGATGATTTCTCTCATCCTCTTCAATGTTGTTGTAGGAGAGATCAACTGTACGAAAGTTATGTTATTTTTTTTGCATAATTTTGAAAAATTCTTATTTTCAGGCCATGGCAAGTCAACAATAATACACCCGCTCACTTTGCTTCTTTTGCATTCACGAATAAAATTTTTTTCACCAAAATTAAATACTGTTTGATAGTAACCCATTAATATACAGGGCTTTGAAAGTTTATTTTTTTTATAATTTTTAATGATTCTAAAAATATCTTTTAATTTAATACCACCCTTTAAAGCTCTATAGGAGCTATTTTGTATTTGTGGACCATCTGCTGTTGCTGCGTTAAAAGGCATACCGTATTCGATAATATCGGCATGCTCGGAAATTGAATTTAAAATTTGTGAAGACTTCTTTTTATTATAGTCTCCAGCGACTATATAAGTCAAAAGGGCAGGTCTCTTTTCATTTTTGCATTTTCTAAAAGCTAAAGATATTTCTCTGTTCATCTATTATAACTTCCCAAATGTTTTTTTATTATATCTTTATCTTTTAGACTGTCCCCACAACTATTTATTATGCAAACATGATCATCATTTAATTTTGGTGCCATTTTAATTACTTCTGCAAAGGCATGAGCCGGTTCTAAGCTGGGAGATATATCCTCTAGCTCTGTAACTAATTTATAGGCATTAAAAGCTTCTTCATCTGTAGCATATGTGTATCTTGCTCTTTTTGTATCTTTTAAAAAACAGTGGATGGGAGAACAAGACGGATAGTCAAGTCCAGAACTACAACTTTCTGTTTCATCAATTTGCCCTTCTGAATTCTGAACACAATAGGCAGCGGCACCATGCAAAATACCTATCTTGGAGTTTTTACTCAAAGGTGCTGCGTGTAATTTACTTTTTGCAGATCCTCCAGCTTCGACACCTATTAGCTCTACATTGCTCTTTTCATAATCAATAAATTCGCTCCAAAAGCCATAGGCGCTAGATCCACCGCCCACACAATTAATTAATTTTAGTTTTTTTGGAATTTGTCCAAACTCATCATTTAACTGAAATTTTAACTCTCTAGAAATTTGTGCTGTACTCCACCCACATATTTTTACGAAGACGTTCGGGCCAACCAGACTACCAATTCCCATATGTGTTTTATCACAATTAGCTACCCAATATCTGATACACTCACTTACAGCATCAACCAATGTTTTACTTCCAGAGTCTACTGGGATTATTTCAGCTCCATTACTTCTCATTGCATCACAATTTGGTTTTTGCCTTTTGATGTCACGTGTACCCATGAATACTTTAAGACCCAGGCCAAATTTTTTAGCAACCATAGAAAACATCTTTCCATTGTAGCCTGCACCTGTATCCGTACATAAATATTTTTTGTTTGCTCTTTTGCAAAGCATTGCATGAGTAATTGCGTTATAAATTTTGTGAGCTCCGCCGTTTGCATCTGAAACCATTTTTGCATATATTTGGGCGCCACCTAAATGATCTGTAAGATTTTGTAATTTTATAAATCGAGTGGGAGTTCCTACATAATTTTTATATAAATTATCTCTCTGTTTAATAAAACTTTTTTCATACCTGCATTTTTCAAATAATTTTGTTAAATCTTCAATTGGTTTTTTTAGAGTCTCAGCTACATAATTTCCTCCAAATTTACCACCATAAAATCCGTTTTTGTCATGTTGGTCAATTAGAGGAACTTTTTTTTTAACTTTCATAACTTTTTACTAAATTTAAAAATTTTTCAATTTTTTTATTGTCTTTTATTCCTTTAACATTTTCTAGCCCACTTGATACATCTATTTTGTTTGTATTTTGCATAGCAAATTTTAAATTCTCAGTGGTAATACCTCCTGCCAAAAAATAGCGAGTTATATCTATACCCTTTAAAATTCTAAAGTCGAAAGTCTGCGTTTTTTCCATTGCCGGTGTATCAATTAATATCTCATCTGCAGCTGAATATTTAGAAATTTCCTGAAGAGATGACTTATTTTTAATCTTGATGGCTTTAATGATTTTTATATTAAATTTTGTTTTTATATCATTAATTCTATCGCTTGTTTCGTCTCCATGACATTGTATATATTCACATATATCTTTAATTTGTAAAATTTCCTCATCTTTTGGATTTACCATTACTGCAACTTTATTAACATTTACATTAACTGTTAATATTTTTAGCTCTTTTAAATTGATATTTCTTGGACTCTTAGGGTAGTTAATTACAAAACCTAAAAATTTAGCACCATGTTTGATTGCAGTATCAATAGAGCTTTTATTGTTAAGTCCACAAATTTTTATTATAGATTTCATCTTTCAAGATGTTTTAAAAGCTTTTTAAAATTATTTTTTAGATTCCCAGAGGTTACACTTCTACCTATAACTATACCGTATGCATTTTGTTTAAAAAATGCATCTTTTGGTGTTGTAACTCTTTTTTGATCATTTTTTTTGTCTCCTGGAAGTCTAATACCGGGGGTAATGGTTTTTAATTTATATATTTTATTAATTTTTAACGACTCTTTTCCACTACATATGACACCGTAGCAGCCTAATTTTTTTGCGATTTTTGCTTGTTGCATAATTAGTTGACCTATCTCCTTAGTATGGCCTACTTCTTTTATTGATTTGTTATCAAGATTTGTCAATGTAGTGACACCAAGTATTTTTTTTCCATAAGCGAATTTTTTAACAGCTTTAACACCTTTAGAACCGGAACTTAAGTGAACAGTTATATATTTTACATTCTTCAAATCTTTTATTGATATCATGGCATTTTTCATTGTGTTTTCAATATCGTGTAGTTTAGCGTCTAAAAATACATCGTATTTCTTTAATGAATTTATAAATTCTCTACCACCCTTAGCAAAAAAAATTTGATAACCAATTTTTGGAATAAATACATAATTTTTAACTTTTTTTTTTGGAATTGCTTTAATTATTGATTTTGCTTTTCTCAGATTACAATCAAGCGCAATAAATATTTTATTTTTCAATATTTTTATTTATTCTTTGGTTTAAAAATTTTGAACTTTTCCAACAAATTTTATTTTTTTCTCCAACACTAATACTTTCACCAGTCTTGGGATTTCTAGCTGATTTTGGTTTCATCTTCTTTATACGCCAACAACCAAAATTTCTAATTTCAATCGAGGTTCCTGATACTAGGCAATTTGAAAGATATTTGAAGATTACATCAATGATCCTTTCAATATCTCTTGCTGGTAAATTATTATATTTTGATTGAATAGAATTGACTAAGTCAGATTTAACGTAGGTTTTTGTTTCCATTCGATATGGATTAAATCACAAAAAATTAATTAAACAAGCTAAGATTTCTTTTTTTTTGTTGATTTTTTTTTAAGTGCAGCACCTAAAACTCCAGCTAAAGACTGACCACTAGTTGTGCTACCGTATTTCTTTAATGTTTCATCTTGCTGTTGTTTTTCGTATTCTTTAATCGATAGTTTTACTTTTCTAGTTTGATTTGAGATTTCAACTATAACAGCATCCAATGTGTCACCTGGTGCAAATCTTGAAGGTGAACAATCTTTTTTTTCTAACGCAATGTCTGCTTTTTTAATAAGGGTTTGATATCTATCTTCTCCAACATTAACTTTAATAGCATTAGGTTGAATTTCTACCACTCGTACCGAAACCACACTTCCTTCTTTTTTAGATTCAAAAAACGAAAAAGGATCTTTTTTCAAAGCCCGAATTGAACCATTGACCTTACCATCCTTGATATCAATTATCTTTAATTTAACAGAGTCATTTTTATTATATTCATCTAGATCTTTAGAGGTTTCTGAAAACGATAATTGCTTATAGTGAACAAATATATCAATTTCATTATTACCAGTGTTTAAGAATAATCCAAAATCTTTTTTATTAACAATTTTTGCATCACAAACAGTGCCTATAGGATATTTTTTTATGAATTCGTCTATTGGATTAGGTAAGCAATCTTTATAACTCAAACTAATTTTCCTTTTTTCGGTATTTACCTCTTTTAATTTTACTTTAACTTCATCGTTTATTTTAAAAACAGATTTTGGATTAACATTTTTTTGCATATGTTTAATTTCACTTGAATGGATTAAACCAGATACACCTTCAGATAATTCTGCAAACGCTCCCCAATCAGTTAACTTAATTATTTTTACTTCATATTCTTTACCAATCGTATATTTTTCACTAACTGTTTTAAATGGATCTGGATACATCGAACGAATAGATAAAGACATACGTTTAGCTTCTTTATCAATCTCCAAAACTTGACATTTTAATGTATCACCGACTGTGAACATGTCATTTAAATTTGAAATTTTTAGCCATGAAACCTCAGATGAGTGAAGCAAACAGTCGAGTGTCTCAATGCTGACAAATAGTCCATAAGAAGTTATAGCTTTTATTCTTCCTTCAATAATATCTTTCTCTTTATAATTTGAAATAACCTGATCTTTATTTAAATTTTTTTCCTCCTCGAGTATTGCACGTCTACTAACAATCACATTCATACGAACTGGATCAATTTTAATTATTAAAAATTCTAAAGGTTTTCTGATGAACTCACTTGCGTTTTTTATTGGACGGTCTGATAATTGTGATGATGGACAAAAAGCAAATATTTTTTCAACTTCGATTATGTACCCTCCCTTGACCATATTCTGCACTACACCGCTCACTTTTTCTTTTTTTTCGAAAGCATCTTTTATTTTTTTCCAAGATCTTGCTCTACGGGCCTTTTCAATACTTAAAACTATTTCTCCATTTCTATTCTCGGTTCTTTCAACATATACCTCAATTTCTTTTCCAACTTCCACAGTATCTAATTCTGATTGAGGTATTTCTGATTTTTCAATTACCCCGCTACTTTTTGCACCGACACAATATACCGTAATGTATTTATCTTCTATTTTTTCTATTGTTCCCTTAACAATAGTATGTTCGACTATCCCGGAGTTAGTTAAATTATCATTAAGTAGTTTTTCAAATTCTTGATTTGAATTGCTGTTGTAGATTTTTAGGTTTTGTCGTGCTACCATTAATTGCTCAAAGATGCTTTTTTTATTAATCTCATAATTTTTATAATCGGCGTTGATATATACTTAGAGCGATTAGAAATCAAGTGTGCAGACTTAACTTTTATTAATGGGCTGATTTTCCTTAAAGAATCGACCTTATCTCTTAGCATGAGCTGTCTCAGCACAGTTTTGTAATCAAAACTTTTGTCAGCATATTTAGCTTTTAACTCATTAAATCTGCGTCTTGCTCTAATATGAACCGGAGCGTCTATAAAAAGCTTTAAGTCTGAAAAATTGTTTGGAAGTACTTTGGATCCAATATCTCGGCCAGCAACCAGGACTATTTTATTTTTATTTTTAAAAATAATATTTCTCTGAACTTGTAATAATGCTGTTCTTATAGATTTGATTTTGGCAATTTTTGATACAATCTTAGAAACTTCATTGGAATGCAGCTCAGGATTTTTTAGATCCTTTAATTTTATTTTTTCAGCACTCTTTACTAAAAATTTGACATTTATACGTTTGTTTTTCTTCTTTAAATGTATAAGGCTTAGTTTTCTATATAATAAACCACTATCAAAAAAAAATGCTTCATTTTTATACTTTTTTACTAAACTTTTGCAAATAGATGTTTTTCCAGAAGATACAGTACCATCTAAAGCAATAATGATTTTATCTTTTTTTTTGTATAATTTTTTAATTAACTTTTCTACATTTGGGAAACTAACATTCACAGTATCAAAATTATCAATTATAATTTTTTTTCTTGATACCGCAGAAAAAACCAAGAATGATAATGCTATTCTATGATCATTAAAAGTATCAATTTTTGGAATTTCATTACTAAAATACCTTTCTGACAAGCCTTTTATTATTAATGAATTTTTTTTAATCAAACAATCAACTCCACATTTTTTTAAATTTAAGTACATAACTTTTAATCTATCTGACTCTTTAATTTTCAATTCATCTAAATTTGGAAATGAACTTTCTCCTTTTGCAAATGATGCGGCAATAAATAAAATTGGAAGTTCATCAATTATTGATGGCACTATTTCTGGCAAAATTTTAATTCCAGATAATTTTGAAGATTTAACATTTATATCAGCTATTTGCTCACCAAAATAATTTCTTTTTTTAAAAATTTTTATTTTAGCTCCCATCTTTAGTAAAATATTTATAAAATGAATTCTGAATTTATTAATTAAAACATTTTTTATCGTCAGATCACTATTCTCTGATAGAGTGCTTAATACAATTAAAAATGCTGCAGATGAAGGATCAGATGGAATTCGATAATTATTTATTGTTTCTAATTTTTGTTTACCAGTTATAGAAATTTTTTTAATTTTATTATTTTTTTTTAATTTTATATTTATTGGATACTTTAAATATTTTAATAATTTTTCAGTATGATCTCGTGAGTCATTTTTCGAAATTATTTTTGATATCCCATAACTATTCATAGCACAAAAAATAGCTGAAGAAATAATTTGTGCTGAGGATTTGTTTATAGAAATGTTTGATTGAATAGTATCAGGGTTACCATATATCTTTATAGGCAAAAATTTTTTTTTATTAGCTTTAATATTACAGCCGAATTCACTTAAAACATCGATTATTCTTAGTGGTCTTTTTGATAACGATTTGTCGCCGTATAGTCTTGATGTAATTGCACTAGAAGCAAGTTGGGCTGTAACTAATCTTGTACACGTTCCACTATTACCCATATTTAGATTGATACTATTTTTAATTTTATCGTAACCAACACCGCAACCGAACACTGTAAATTTACTTTTATCGTTTACTACTTTGATACCTAATTTTTGTATTGTTGTAAGCGCTGTTTTAACATCATCACCGTTTCCTAAATTATAGAAAGTTGATATACCATGAGCCCAGGCAGACAATAAAATCACTCTAATTGATATTGATTTATCCCCACTTAGCTCTATAGAGCCCTGTAAATTTACATTGTTTGCAGGAGATTTTTTAATTGCCATTTTTATATTCAATTATATAACCCGATATTAAAATTAAAAGATAATTATATAATTATAATGGATCCTAAATTTGGAAAAAAAATTACCTGTGAGTGTGGAAAAAAATGGTACACGTTAAAAAAAACTAATCCTAAGTGTTCCTGCGGAAAGATATTAACTGATCCAATTACAGAAAGTCAATCTCCTATCATTCCAGAAAAAATTCCAGTAAAAGAAGCTCCTAAAAAAGAGGATGATATTAGCAAGATTGATGATACGGAACCAAGTGATGACGGTATAATTAGTTTAGAAGAGCAAGCTGAAATTGAAAATGAGGGAGAAATTAATTAGAAATTTTTTGTCCTAAATAATATTTTATAGCCTTTTCATCTTTTTCAATCTGTTTAGTCGAACCACTAGTTATAATCTGTCCTTCCTTCATGATATAAACCTTATCAAGTATATCCTCTATTAAAAAATAATTATGATCAGTAATTAAAATTGATATACCTGATTTTTTTAATTCTAGAATAAATTGTTTTAAGCTATTTACAGAAATTAAATCTAATGCAGCGCAAGGTTCGTCTAATAAAAGCACAGATATATTTTTATTACAGATTCGTTGTAATATTCCGCATTTTCTATATTCCCCACCCGAAAGATTTCTAGCCAAAATATGTTTTAAATAGTCAAGATTAAATTTAGCTAACAATTCATTGGCTCTTTTTTGAATTTTAACTTCATCATCAATATAAAGTTCTAAAATAGCACAAAGATTTTCGAAAGCGGTAAGATTGTTAAGTAAGCCACGATGTTGCTCTAATAAACTAATACCCATTCTGCTTCTTTGATAAATCGGATAATCATGTATCTTTTTGTTGTTTAGAAGTATTTCTCCCTTATCAACAAAATATTTACCTACAATTAAATTATAAAGTGTTGTTTTTCCGCATCCATTTGGGCCTAAAAGTCCAACAATTTTTCCTGGTTCAACACTCAAACTCACGTTCTTTATGATTGATCTATTATCTAAAATTTTTGAAACATTTTTAATCTCTAAATTTGCTTTAGATGTATTTTTAAATTCAAAAATATTTTTTACTGGTGTTAGTTGTTTGTTGACTAAATATTCTTTCTTAAGAATTAACTTGTCTTCAATTAAATACCTTTTATCTAATAATAATTTTTTTACCTGACTATTACTTGATAAAGCTTTTACCTTAATTCTTTGTTTTTTTTCCATACACTTTTTTATTTTTATCTTTCATTGAAAATTTCAAATTTTTTGTAATAGTATTAAATGTAACACTGTCAGAAGTCATGAAATCATTATTTTTCATTACTTTAACATTACCGTACAGAGTTAACAGATTATTTTTTGTTACATATTCTGCATTTTCAGATGTAATAGACATATCTTTATTAATTATTTTAACATTATTGTAATAAACAATATTTTGGGATTTTCTGTTATAAATAGCTTTTCCAGAAGTTAGCTTGATTATTGAGCCATCGTTTAATTTTGAGAATGAGTAAACTTCTTCTAAATCTAAAATATGAGGATCTTCTTTATTTTGAAACGCTATCTCGGATTTTATAGTTAATGAACTGCCATCACCAGTTTTCCAGATATATTCAGGTTTTATAAAGGTATTTTGTGCATCACTTTGTTTAGTATTTTCTGAAACAACTTCCTTTTTTTGTTCTATAGTTCCAGGATTAACCAATGGCAAATAAACATAAACAATTACAAGGGTTAAAATAGCTAAAAATAATAGACTAAGTTTCTTCATTACTAAATTCCTAAAAAAGAAATAATATCATGCATATGTATTAATCCTCGAATTTTTTTATTTTTTTCAATTACCAAAACAGTAATTTTTTTTTCATTCATTAGTTTTAATGCGTCA
>PAFP01000054.1 GCA_002704185.1 Candidatus Pelagibacter sp. | reverse complement strand
GAGCTGTACAAGATTTACACTTGTTTCCCTTTTACCTCTTTTTAAGAGAGCACCAATCAATCGAACTAGCATAAACTAATATCTTACTTTTTAATAGCTTTAGTTTATAATAATTATTGCAGGAGATTTGATATTTAATAATTCCTTCGGAATACAACATTCTAAAAGTTTTCTCCTAAAGGTTACTTGTTCGTTTAATGAAACTTTTGATACTATTTGAACTAAGCTATTTTTATTTTTTCCATGATCTATAAGATTATGTGCTATAAAATTTAATCTTGATAATCCCATATAAATTATTATTTTGCCAGAATAGTTAGCAAGGGCCTCAAAATTTAAATCTGGAGTAGTTTTATTTATAGCTTTATGACCTGTTATAAGGACAAAAGAATCATTATTTGAAATATAATCAGACTTAAGGAATGAGAAAGACTCTTGAGCGGCTGTGATACCTGAAAAAATTTTAAAAGGAATATTGTTTTTTTTAAGTGTATTGATTTCCTCTGCACCTCTTCCAAAAACTGACGGATCTCCTCCTTTAAGCCTTAAAACTTTTTTACCCATTTTTGCGTATTTTATCATCCAGTTAAAAATATCTTCTTGAGAGCAGGATTTATTTAATGATCTTTTTCCAGCAAAAATTAAAGTTGCATTTTTTTTTGAATCCTTTAAAACATTTGAATTGACCAAGGCGTCATAGATTATTACATCTGCAGTCTTTATAGATAAGAAAACTTTTAATGTTATTAGTTTTGGATCTCCTGGCCCAGAACCAGCTAAAATAACCGTTCCATTTTTGAAGTCNTCTTTAGTAGAGAGATCTTTTAATTTTTTTAAATCCATTAAAAATTCTTAAGGCTTATTTAATATAATTAAATAGTATATATTATGATTAATAATAATTCATTATTTCAAAAAAGTTAAATTGAGAATATATCTTTTAAGACATACTTCACTAAATATTCAGCCGGATATTTTTTACGGNCAGTCNGATGTTGATGTAAGCGAAAATTTTAGTATTGAGGTTAAAAATATTAAGAAAAAGATTTTAAANAAAAAAATAGAATTAAAAAGTTTGAAGGTATATTCGAGCCCTTTAATAAGGTGTGTAAAACTAGCAGATAGTATTTTTGATGATTTTCACTTAGATGATAGATTAAAAGAGTTAGACTTTGGGGATTGGGAAATGAAAAAGGTTTCTGAAATAGATGATTCAGAAATAAAAGAATGGCAGGAAAATTTGTTAGATTTTCAAATACCAGGTGGAGAATCCAACAAGGAGTTTCTAAGGAGAATTTCGTCTTTTTGTAATGACGTAGTTAAAAAAGATGAAAATATTTTCATAGTCGCTCATGCAGGATCTATAAATTGTATAATATCATACCTCTCTGGAATTCCCTTTAACAAACTCATCAAAGATAATTGGAAAAAAATTTCCTATGGTTCAATTACATCATTAGTTAGGAGTACCGAAAATTTTAAAATTGATTTTTTTGGTATTTAGCTTATGAAAAAAATATTAGTTTTGGTAGTTTTTTTTGGAGGAGTTTATAAAGCAAATACTTAGGTTAGAAAAATAGGAATGCTAAAAAAAATATTTGAAAAATTTAGTACTGAAAAAGTTGATTTCAAAATTTTTGATTATGATCTAACGATCAAGAAAACAAAGAAAAAGAAGACTATCTCTATTATTGTAAGAAACGGGAGAGTGATAGTTAGTTGTCCAATTTGGACGGTGGAAAGTAAAATAAAAAAAATACTATTATCAAAAGAAAAATGGATAAAAAAAAATATTAATATTTATACTCAAAGAGAAGATATTATTAATGATAATAAACGAAATGGAATTTATCTTTTTAAGGGAGAAAAGGTTAAGTTAAAATACGAAAATTTTTTGATTGAATCTGTCAATTATAAAGATAACTATATCCTAATTAGAACATCAAATTTTTCTAATACAAATGTCGATAAATTGTTAAGTGAGTGGTTAAGACTTCAAGCCACGCGTTACATTCGTAAAAGATTAAAATTTTACTCTGACTTAATGCACATTAAATTCTCAAATTTACTTATAAAATCTTATAGATCCCGTTGGGGCTCGTGTGACACCAAAGGAAAAATAACAATTAATTGGCGTTTAATTATGGCACCTCCTTCTATACTAGACTATGTTATTATACACGAGTTGAGTCATATTCCGCATCCTAATCATTCAAAGACGTTTTGGATGCATATTAAAAAATATAAACCATATTATCAACGAGATGCCAATTGGTTAAAAGAAAATGGTTTTTTATTAAATTCACAATTTGTCTAGTGGTGCGTCCGAAAGGATTCGAACCCTTAACCTTTTGAGCCGAAATCAAATGCTCTATCCAGTTGAGCTACGGACGCATAAAAAACTTTATATATCTGCTTTGTGAGTCAAATTATTCAATTTTTTAAGGAAAAGAAAAATTACTGAACTTACTAATGTGCAGAAAATAGTTATCCCTATAAATGTCTCTTTTTCCCCAAAACTATTCGAATACTGACCAATTTTTCCTGCTAACATATTACCTAGTCCAACTGATGCAAAATATAAGCCCATAATAGTAGAAATATATCTGGTTGGTGATAGCTTTGTAATAAAAGATAAAATTACAGGAGATGCGCAAAGCTCTCCAATTGTAATAAATAAATAAGCTAGAAAAATCCAGTGCATGGAAGAATAACCATTACCATAGATTGCTATATTTTTTTCATATTCTAGGCTAGCAAAAAACATAAATATAAAGCCACTTCCCATAATAATAAGACCAGTAAGCATTTTAAAAATTGAAGAAATTTGTGAGTTGTTAGATGCGACTTTAATCCAAAACTTTGAAATAAAAATTCCAAGTAAAATTATTAATAACGGATTAATCGATTGAAACCAACTTGCGGGAATTTCAAAATCACCTAACCATGAAACTGTTCTATCAGTCTTTTCAAAAGCATATAAGTTCATTAATCCTCCTGCCTGTTCAAACGCAGCCCAGAAAATAATGATTATTAAAAAAGATACAGTCAGAACTTTAATTCTATCAAATTCGATTAAAGAGATTTTTTTATTGATTATATTTTTGTATGTACCAGCTTTTTCTCTTAAATTCTTTCTTCCTTTTATAAAAATTAACTGTCCTAGAATCATACCAAAACCAGCTATAGAAAAACCATAATGCCAACCATAAACTTCTCCTACCCATCCGACAATGATACTGGAGAAGAATGCGCCGAAATTAATGCCTATATAGAAAATTGTAAATCCTTGATCTCGCTTCAGATCATTTTTTTTATATAAATCACCAACGAGAGAAGATATATTTGGTTTTAGAAGACCAACTCCTATAATAATTGAAATTATCCCAGTATAAAAAAAAATAATATTTTGAAATGACAAAATAATATGCCCCACGCACAAAAATGTACCGCCAATTATAACAGAATTTATTTTACCTAGATATTTATCTGATAAAATACCACCAGGAATACAAGCAATATAGACCAATGCTGTATACCAGCCGTAAAATGACAAAGCATCTGCATTTGACCAATTTAGTCCGGGGTTAGATGCTTTATCAGAAGAAACCAGATATAAAACAAGGATGGCTCTCATTCCATAATAACTAAACCTCTCCCACAACTCTGCAAAGAATAAGACAAAAAGTCCTTTTGGATGATTTTTTAAAGTTTTTATAGGGAAAGATACGTTCATTGAGAACTAGACAAAAATTTATTTACTAATTAAACATTATCATTATCATTGATAAATAAGCAATTATAATTATTCCAAAAAATTTATTAAAGTCATCAAATGATAGATATCTTTTAAATAATACTAAAATACAAGCTAACACAATAATTCTGATAAATAATGATGTCATATGATTTTACTATAGAACTATTAATAGCTGATTCAAATATAAATGGTATAAAACTTGCTAATATTTAGACTAAAGATTAAAAGTGGAAAACTGCAATTAAGTCCCTCCCTAATATAGGTTTTCCACTTAACCTTTTATACTTTTTATAAAATTGACAAGGTTCTCGATATTTTCTTGGTCTACATCTTTGTATGAACAACCAAATTCTTCATTTATCAATGATGAAACATGTGCATATGGGTTTCTACCATACGGGTGTTTTGGATGATTGGGTAATGTTCCTTCTAGCTCATCACCTTTTTTTTGAATCAATTGCCAGACCTCTTTTTTTTTAGTTTCAATCATCATAATTCATCTATAAATTTTTCTAATAACATCAATTGTTTAATATTTAAAATACTAACTCTTTTTATAACTTTCTTATACCTTTTATCTTTAAAAGTGCTTTTGTTCTTATATTTAACAATTTTCTTTAGTTGATGTAACCACTTAATATTGTTCTTAATAAAAGAATCCTTTGAGGAATTAAGGTTTTTTAAAGCAAAGTTAAATATCGTAAGAAGATTATTTAAAAAGTTTTTAGCTGTTGCTTTTTTGTTATTTTTTAACAAATGTTTGATTATAATTTCAACATCATTTTTTTTATAATCCTTTAGGTTTTGTAAAAACAAATTGTTTGAATTTTTCTTTATGTTATTGAAAAAATTAAGCCTGTATTTATTTGATATAGTTCTTTTACTTAAATAAAACTCTAAGATCATTTTTATAGATATTTGGTCATTACCTTCGTGAATATTGTGATAATTATATTCATTTGGATTTAAAATAAGATTTGGATTGTTTCCATTTAACGATATTTTTTTAGCGATTTGAAATTTTGTATAAACTTCATCTACGTTATTTTCTGGAAAGTTACCAATTTTTACAGTTGTGATACTCTTGTTATATCTAACTGTGCCAAAAATAGATAAAGACTTTTTTCTCTTGATCGCCCTAATTGATGGGTAAATTTTATCAATTACATATTCACCAATCTCTCCTAATAGAAGAAATTTATGTAATGTGGTTTTTGAAAAAATTATTTTTTGCATAAAAAACATTAATAAAACACAAAAATTACTAAGAATCTAGGCTTTTATTGTAAGAAAACTTTTTTAATAAAGCTTTATCTTGAACCTTTGTTCTGTTTTACATTTTTAAGACTTTCCACTCTTTTAAAAATCTTGTTTTGCTTTTTTGGTTCAGCAAATTTTTCAATTTTTTTCTTAACTATATATTTATGGCCAGGTTTTGGTGGTGGTAATTTCTTAAACGTACCATTATTTCTCATTAAGTAATAATTACCAAGGTGATCTTTTATGATTTCATCTGAGGTAGAGGGAGAGAACAAAAGAATAATTGAAGAAAATAAAATTAAGAACAACAACTTTTTCATTTTTCTAGTCTATAAATTTTATATAATTTAGTACTAATTGTGGTATCATCTTTTTTTAGATTTTTCACAGTAATTAATTTCCAACCTTTTGATTTAAACTTTTTCAATATTTGAGCGGAATCTTTAACATACTTTTTCTTTTTCCACCAGCACGAGTGATTCGAAACAAGTTTCAATTCTTTTATCATTTGTCTATTTTAAAGAGAAAAGTCATAAAGTAATCAATTATTTTTTAGGAGCATTAAAAAAACTTCCTCTAGATCTGCATCTTTTGAAGATAATTCAACTATTCTCAGTCTATTTGAGATTATTTTTTCTAAAACCTGACCAGTTGTAATGTCTTTCTTACTATATCTTAATATCAAGTTCTTCCCTTTCTTTGAAATTATATATTTCTCTATATCTCTAGGTATCTTTGTAAGGGGCTTGTCTAGTTTTATTTGTATTTGTTTAATATCAATTAAGTCTAACAACTGTTTCTTTTTTTCACATGCTATAACCATGCCTTTGTTTATTATGGTAATGTAGTCACAGACCTTTTCAGCTTCCTCAAGATAATGAGTCGTAAGAATAATAGTAACCCCATTTTTGTTAAGTTTTTTTATGTAAGTCCAAAGTTTCTTCCTAAGGTCTACATCAACGCCTGCTGTTGGTTCATCCAAAACAAGAACTGGGGGACTATGAACCATTGCTTTTGCAACCATCAGTCTTCTCTTCATTCCTCCTGAAAGACTCCTAGAATATGCATTTGCTTTATCTTCAAGATTTAATTCTTTAAGGATATCTATGTTGATCATATTATTTTTTTTTATTCCATAAAGCCCTGCTTGAATATTCATTATTTCAATAGGAGAAAAAAATGGATCCATATTAATTTCTTGTGGTACTACTCCAATTGCACCTCTTGCTGTTTTAGAGTTTTTGTCGATATCAATACCACAAATTTCAACTTTACCGGAGGTTTTTGAAGTAAGTCCAGCAAGGATATTAATAAACGAACTTTTTCCAGCTCCATTGGGTCCTAATAATCCAAAAATAGAACCGTAAGGAATTCTCAAATCCACATTATTAAGAGCTAAATTATGAGTAGAACCATATTTTTTAGTTAGGCCATCCACTCTTATAGCAAAATCATTTTCCATTGTATAAGATTATTACAAAGATTAAAAAGTTTCTATTTATAAGAAAAAATTACTGTTATAAATGTAATTATATGCCCACTGATTTACAAATAAATTTAACAAAAACATTGAAAAATAATGAAGTCAATTAAAGAATTAGTTTTAGTCGATGGCTCGGGCTTTATTTTTAGAGCATATTACGCACTACCACCTATGACAAGGTCAGACGGTACTCCAGTAAATGCTGTTTTTGGATTTTGTAATATGCTTTTAAAATTATTAGAAAAAGTACAAATGGAGAAAGGAGGTGAAGTTGCTGTAGCTGTAATTTTTGATGCGGCAAGAAAAACATTCAGGAATGAAATTTACAGTGAATATAAAGCAAATAGATCTGATCCTCCTGAGGATTTAATCCCACAATTTAAAATAATTAAAGATGTTCCTGAAAGTTTTAATTTAAAGTCAATACAAGTCTTAGGCTTCGAAGCAGATGATTTAATTGCATCCTATGCAAAGATAGCACAAGAGAAAAATATTAAAATTACAATTGTTTCTTCAGATAAGGATTTGATGCAATTATTAAATGAAAATATTTTAATGCTTGATCCAATGAAAAATATTGAAATTAGAGACAAACATGTTTTTGAAAAATTTGGAGTGTATCCAAAACAAGTAATTGATGTTCAATCACTAGCCGGTGACTCATCGGATAATGTTCCAGGAGTTCCAGGTATAGGGATTAAAACTGCCGCATTGTTAATTAATGAATACGGAAGCTTAGAGAACTTATTAGAAAATTGTGAAAAGATTAAACAAAATAAAAGAAGAGAGTCAATATCTAATAATAAAGATTTAGCGATAATTTCCAAGAAATTAGTAACATTAAAAGATGATGTTCAACTTCCTATACCTATCGAAGATCTTTCATTCCAACCTCTAGATAAAGTTAAGTTAATAAATTTCTTAGAGGACATGGAATTCTCAAGAATAAAAAGTCAGGTTATCGCTAAGTTTGGTGATATTTCGAGTGGAGAAATTCAAAATAAAAAAGAAAAAAAGAAATTAGGTTCTGGTATTATTGATGCTGAAGAATCGCAAGTTCAAATGGAAAAATATGAACTAGTTTGTGACGAGTCCCAACTTCAGACTTGGATAAATAGAGCCTATGAAATTGGAAGAGTAGCAATTGATACTGAAACTGACAGTTTGTCAGCCACAGAGGCTAAAATAGTTGGTTTATCAATGTCTTTTGAAAACAGTGAGGCGTGTTACGTTCCAATTAACCACGTAAATAAAGATAACAATTTTAGTCAAATAGGTATTGATTCATTTGTAAAAATTATTAAACCATTAATGGAAGATAATTCGATTCTTAAGATTGGTCAAAATATAAAATATGATTATATAATTTTAAATAATCTAGGAATAAAGATAAATAATGTGGATGATACAATGTTGATGTCTTATGTTCTTTTTGCAGGTAAGCATAAACACGGCTTGGATGATCTTTCTAGGATATATTTAAATCACAATGTAATTTCCTTTACGTCTCTCACAAAAATTGGAAGAGAAAGAAAAAAATTTGAAGAAATAGATATAAATGATGCTAAAAAATATGCGTGTGAAGATTCAGATGTCACCCATCGACTTTGGTCAAAGTTTAAAAAAGAACTTATCAAACAAAAACTGTATTCTTTTTATTTTTACATAGAAAGACCTTTAATTAATGTTATCGCTGAAATGGAAATTATTGGAATCAAGGTTGATTTCAATGTTTTAGAAACACTCGCAGAAAAATTTGAGACAGAATTAAATTTGATAGAAAAAAAAATTTTCAGTATTTCAAATCAAACTTTTAATATTGCATCACCAAAACAACTAGGAGATGTTCTATTTAACGAACTAAAACTGCCTTTTGGGAAGAAGGGAAAAAGCGGTAATTATCAAACAGATGTAAATATCTTAGAAAAATTAAAA
>PAFP01000053.1 GCA_002704185.1 Candidatus Pelagibacter sp. | reverse complement strand
TTAAAGTCCTTCCTTTTTTTGATAATTGTTCAAATAGCCTTTTGTCTCTTGGTATACTTCTCTTTAATAATTTTTGAAAAATTCCAAAATCAAGGCTTAAAATATTTTTTTTTACAGCAAAAGTCATAGTAGTACTGTGAGTTGTTTTCCAATGACAATTATTGCTTAGTAAAACTTTTGATGTTTCATTATTGTATAATTGATCTTTAATTATAATATTATTTTTTTTTAAATAATATTTATCAGGGTGATCATATAAGCTTATGTAATCTGCATTTAAATCAAACCCTTCTAACATTATTAATTTAGAATTTTTTATATGAATATAATCATTTTCTAAAAAATAAATTATTTCATTTTCTTTAATTTTTTTAAAATTTCGATTTATTTTTAAATCCAAACATAGCTGTAAAACATGCATTAATGCATTGGAGTTATTATTTTCATTTATTGAGATTATACAATTTTTATTAATAACATCTTCATATTTCTTTTTTGTTTTTAGTGAAACATTATCTAATATAATGTTCCACGTACAATTAGGAAAATTTTTTAAAGCATTTTTTAAACAATATATTGGGTTTCTATTAAGTTTTTTTTTGTAAGTAATATGTTCAGATGTTCTAAAAATAATCCTCATAAATTTTTACAAAAAAATTTAAATATCTAAATTTAAATTTTTACCCGCATTTTCTGAAATAAATTTTAACCTTAATTCTGGATTTTTTCCCATTAAATTATTAATAAACTTAGCAGTTCTGGTGATTTTAGTTTTAGCTTTAGGCAGTGAAACTTTAATTAGCTTTCTAGTATTTTTATTCATCGTTGTTTCTTTAAGTTGTGAAGGCATCATTTCACCTAAACCTTTGAATCTACTAATTTCACAAGAACCTTTGCTCTTTTTTAGAAAGAGCGCTTTATCCTTTTCATCGTTTATATAATGAGTCTCCTTATTTGAGGTTATCTTATAAAGTGGTGGCACGGCTAAGTATAATCTTCCGTTTTTTATTAAGTTTGGTATTTCTGAAAAGAAAAACGTAAGTAATAACGTTGAGATATGATCTCCATCAACATCAGCATCTGTCATAATAATAACTTTTTCATACCTTAACTCTTTATCATTATACTTTTTCCCTCTTTGACACCCAAGAGCCTGTAATAAATTACTGATTTCAGTATTGGCTAAGATTTTAGCCGCATTAGCATTTTTAACATTAATAATCTTACCCCGTAATGGTAAGATTGCTTGTGTATATCTATCTCTTGCTTGTTTTGCTGATCCACCTGCAGAGTCNCCTTCTACTATAAATAATTCAGTTCCATCGATTTTATCACTTGCGCAATCTGCTAATTTGCCTGGTAATCTTATTTTCCTTACTGCTGATTGTCTCTCTATATTAAGATTGGCATTATTAAGGTTTCTTTCTCTAACAATTTCTTCGATAAATTCTATAACATCTTTTGTGCTTTTTTGGTTTCTATTAAACCACTCTTCAAAAAAATTTTGAGTTAATTTTTCACAAAACTTCTGAGCAAAAGCAGATGAAAGCCTATGTTTTGTCTGTCCTTCAAACTCTGGGTTTTGTATAAAAATTGAAAGTATAAAGGAACAATTTTGAAAAATATCATCAGATGATGCTTTTGATACTAGTTTATTATTCTTTTTAAATGCAAATTTTCTTAAAGCCTTACCTAACCCAGACTTAAACCCGCTCTCATGCGAACCACCATTCATATTATATACAGTATTACAAAAAGATTTTTTTATAGGTAAAGAATTTTTGTGCCATTGCACTGAAAATTCAATTCTTCCTTTATTATCGTCACTTAGAATTGAACTAGATGCTATTTTNTTATTAATTACAAATTTTTGGTTTATCTCGTTTTCTATAAAACTCTCCAAGCCATTTTTAAAACATAATGTTTCTTTTTTCGGTATATTGCTTTTTCTGTTTATTAAATTTTTATTACATTCCCAAATTATTTTAACGCCTTTAAACAAAAAAGCTTTATTTTTAATCATTTCGTAAATTATAAAAGGTTCAAATGATAATTCTTTTCCAAATATTTCAACATCTGGGGTAAAAGTTATATTAGTACCAGATTTTTTTTTACTTTTAGAAATTTTTTTTAAACTACTTATTGCTTTGCCTTTAGAATATTTCTGTGAATATGTATTATTATTTTTAATTATTTCTACGTTAAGTTTCGAGCTTAAAGCATTAACCACTGACAAACCTACACCATGCAGTCCAGCAGATGTATTGTAAGCACCATTTTTAAATTTTCCACCTGCGTGCAAGCTTGTCATCACGATCTCTAGAGCTGTTTTCTTTTTTTTTGGATGTTTTTCTATAGGGATACCTCTTCCATCATCGCTAATTAAAATTGTATTTTTACTAATTAATTTAACGATAATCTCTTTTGAGTACCCAGCAACTACTTCGTCCATACTGTTATCGATAATTTCTGAAACAAGGTGGTGATATGCTGCGCTGTCTGTACCACCAATGTACATTGCTGGTCTTTTCCTAACTCCTGTTAGTCCTTCTAAGATTTCTATATCTTTGGCTGAATAGTTTTTATTTGATACCATTAAATAATATTAATGGAATTTTTAGAATATTAAAACTCTAATTAACAGCTATAATACATCTGAAATTCTATAGGATGTGGTGTATGCTCAAAATTTTGAACTTCTTCCATTTTTAATCCTATGTATGCATCAATCTGATCATCAGTGAAAACTTCACCTTGTGTTAAAAAAGCTCTGTCTTTATCTAATGATTCTAGAGCTTCCCTAAGCGATCCGCAAACAGTTGGAATTCCGCTTAATTCGTTATCAGATAGAGCATATAAATCTTTATCTAGTGCCTCTCCAGGATTAATTTTATTTTTAATACCATCTAATCCCGCCATTAGCATAGCTGAAAAAGTTAAATAAGGGTTACCTGCTGCATCTGGGAATCTAACTTCAACTCTTTTACCTTTCTCACTGCTACTAAATGGAATTCTACAACTTGCTGATCTATTTCTCTGAGAATACACTAATAGAACAGGAGCTTCAAAACCAGGTATTAATCTTTTATAGCTGTTTGTAGTAGCGTTAGAGAATGCATTAATNGCTCTAGCATGTTTGATTATTCCACCTATATAATGGAGACAATGCTCAGATAATCCTGCATATTTTTTTCCTGCAAACAATGGTTTACCATCTTTCCAAATTGATTGATGTGTATGCATTCCAGAACCATTATCACCTTTAACAGGTTTAGGCATAAAAGTTGCAGTTTTGCCAAATGATTGAGCAACGTTTTGAACCGCATACTTATAAATTTGCATACCATCACCTTGGTACGTTAGTGTATTAAATAGTGTTCCAAGTTCATGTTGACTTGGCGCAACTTCGTGGTGGTGCTTTTCAACCTTAACTCCCATATCTTTCATTGCTTTTAAGCATTCGGATCTTAAATCTTGTGAGCTATCTACTGGAGGAACTGGAAAGTATCCTCCTTTGACACCCGGCCTATGACCCAAGTTTCCATTTTGATAATTTTTTCCAGTATTATAAGGACCTTCAATACTATCAATTTCAAATCCTGTTTTGTTCATTTCATTATTAAATTTTACATCGTCAAATACAAAAAATTCAGGTTCAGGGCCAAAATAAGCTGTATCACCAACACCTGATTTTTTTAAATATTCTTCAGCTTTTTTTGCTGTAGATCGCGGATCTCTTTCATAATAATTTTTTGAGATTGGATCCATAATATCACAAAACAGACATAAGGTGTTGTGAGAGAAAAATGGATCTACAAAAGAACTTGTTAGATCTGGTTTTAAAATCATATCTGACTCATTTATAGCCTTCCACCCTGCAATTGATGATCCGTCAAAAAATACCCCATCATTTAACATATCCTCATCTACTGTAGATAGGTCCTGTGTTAAATGCTGTAGTTTTCCTCTTGGGTCAGTAAATCTCAAATCTACGTATTCTATTTCTTTATCTTTAATTACTTTTAAAATGTCTTTTGCGCTCATTTTTTACTCCGTAATACCAATTGTTTATTCCGTAATACCAATTGTTTATAAAGCCTTTTAATGATACTACAAATAAATACATCACTGTTTTTTGTTATGACAGATATGCATATTTTTCAAACTCAACTTGAGATTGCAATTTTTAACTAATTTTTATGAAACTCTCTATAATCATTCCAGTTTTTAATGAGAAGAATACTATATCGAAAATTTTAGATAAAGTTAAATCAATAAATTTAAACCAAGTTATTACTAAAGAAATCATCATAGTTGATGATTGTTCAACTGATGGAACAAAAGAATTTTTAAAAGAGTTGGAAATTAAAGAAAATAAACATTTGAAAATTAATTATAGTAATAATAATGAAGGAAAAGGAGCATCTATAAGAAAGGGTTTACTAAAAGTTACGGGAGATATTGTTTTAATACAAGATGCTGATTTAGAATATGATCCAAATGATTATAACAAATTATTACACCCTATATTAAATAATGAAGCTGATGTAGTCTATGGATCAAGATTTGCTGGAGCTGGTTCAACAAGAGTGCTTTTTTTTTGGCACAGAATAGCAAACGGTCTATTAACATTGTTGTCTAATATGAAATCTAATTTAAACCTTACTGATATGGAGTGTGGATATAAAGTTTTTAAAACTTCTGCTATTAAATCAGTTAATTTAAAAGAAAATAGATTTGGTTTTGAACCGGAAGTAACTATTAAGTTAGCCAAAAAAGGATTTATTTTTTATGAAGTTGGGATTTCTTATCATGGCAGAAACTATGACCAGGGAAAAAAAATTGGTATCAAGGATGCATTTTCTGCACTCTATTGTATTTTAAGATATTAACATCAACTTAGAGTTGTAATCATTAATATTTTTTTAGAAATAAAATATAACAAACAAAAATGTCTTTTATAAATTATATCTTAATTTATAATACAATAACTTTAATTATAATTAAATAAAGGGGAATAAATGAAAAAAGCAATAAAGCTAATTTGCGGTTTATCACTGTTTGCATTTTTATTGACGTCATGCGGTGGAGATAGCGCAAAAAATAACACCCTAGAGGCAACTAAAAAACAAGGATTTGTTAAATGTGGTGTGTCTCAAGGTTTACCTGGTTTTTCAAATGCAGACGAAGCTGGAAAATGGACAGGTTTAGATGTGGATGTATGTAGGGCAGTAGCCGCTGCAGTATTAGGCGACTCAAGTAAAGTTAAATATACTCCATTAAGTGCAAAAGAAAGGTTTACTGCATTACAAGCTGGTGACATTGATGTTTTATCTAGAAACACTACTTGGACTTTAGAAAGAGATGCAGGAATTGGTTTAACATTCGTTGGAGTTAACTTTTATGATGGTCAAGGATTTATGGTTAGAAAAAGTTCTGGCATTACTTCAGTTAACGGACTTAACAATACAAAAGTTTGTACAAACACTGGAACTACAACTGAGTTAAATATGAGAGACTTTTTTAAATCAAAAGGTTTCAAATATGAGCCTGTTGTTTTTGAAAAAGCTGACGAGGTTGTTGCCGCTTATGACTCTGGAAGATGTGATACTTACACTACAGATAAATCAGGTTTAGCAGCACAAAGAACCAAAATGAAAAATCCAGATGAACATGTGGTTTTACCGGAAACGATATCTAAAGAACCTTTAGGTCCAGTCGTTAGAGAAGGTGACTCAGCATGGGAAGACGTTGTTAGATGGTCTTTAAATGTTATGATCGAGGCAGAAGAGTATGGTGTAACATCTAAGAATATAGATAATATGATGAGCACAGAAAATCCTGCAATACAAAGGATCATTGGCGCAGAGGGATCAAAAACTGGAGCTGGATTAGGTTTAGACAACAAGTGGAGTTACAGAATAATAAAACAAGTTGGTAACTATGGTGAACTTTATGAGAAACACGTAGGTGCTAACACTCCAATTGCTTTACCTAGAAAAGGTTCAGCTAATGCTAGCTGGAGAAATGGCGGAGCTTTATACGCACCACCAGTTAGATAAAAAATAAATATTTTAAAAAAGGGCTAGATTTTCTAGCCCTTTTTTTTATAACTTCATTATGTTTCAAAACGTATTAAGATCTTTTAATTTATATCTAGAAAATAATCCTAAAGTTAGAATATATTTTCCTCAAGGGATTTTAATATTATTATTATTAATAGTAATTTCATACTTCTCTTTCAATGCAGGTACAAATATGTCTTCAAGGGGAATTGAAACAGGTTTTGGATTTTTGAAAAAGAAAGCTCAATTCGATATTCAGTTTAGCTTAATTGATTATGACGGTGGAATGTCATACGGCAGGGCATATTTCGTTGGATTGTTAAATACGATTTTAGTGTCTGTAATTGGAATATTTTTCGCAACGATTCTAGGATTTTTTTTTGGAATATTGAGATTATCCTCAAATCCATTGGCATCGGGTCTAGCCACTGGTTACATAGAGTTATTTAGAAACATATCTTTATTACTGCAAATTTTTTTTTGGTATTTTGCAGTTTTGAGACTACTGCCTCCCCCAGAGAATTCTTTAATATTATTTGATTTTGTTTTTGCTAACATTAAAGGCATTTATATTCCTCGATTTGATTGGACAAATTTAAATTATTTTTTATATGGCTTATTATTGACTTTTATTATCGTATATTTTTTTAATTCTTATTCAAAGAACTTAAGAAATAAAACTGGAAAACAAATTCCAAATATAATTATTTCACTAATAATACTATTATTAATACCAACTATTGTAGCTTTATTATTCAATGTAAAACTTGAATTCATATATCCAGAATTAAAATTAAGTAAAAATATTTATAATTATGAAGGCGGTGTAACAATTATACCAGAATTAATAGCTTTAGCATTTTCATTATCCTTATATACTTCAACATTTATAGCAGAATGCGTAAGAGCTGGAATTCTTGGCATAGACAAAGGTCAAAAAGAAGCAGCTGCTTCAATTGGGTTATCAAAAAATCAAATTTTAAGATTAATAGTTATACCTCAGGCGCTAAGAATAATTATACCTCCAACAACAAATCAATATTTAAATTTAACAAAGAATTCATCTTTGGCTGCAGCTATTGCCTACCCAGATATAGTTTTAGTATTTGCTGGAACAGCGTTAATGCAAACTGGAAGAGCTATTGAAATAGTAAGTATAACGATGTTTACATATTTAACCTTGAGTATATCAATTTCAATTTTAATGAATTGGTATAACAAAAAGATTTCAATAACGGAAAGATAATGAGAAATTTTAACTTAATATGGTTTAAAGAGAGGTTTTTTTCGTCTCCTATAAATTCATTTTTAACTATAAGTATAATTTATCTAGGATTTATTACAATTCCACCTTTATTTGATTGGATTCTATTTGATGCAACTTTTATTGGTAATAAGAAATCGGATTGCAATGGCGGAGGAGCCTGCTGGGTATTTGTTGGAGTTTGGTTTGAAAGATTTATTTATGGTCTATACCCGGTTAGTGAAATATGGAGAATAAACTTGGCATTTGGAATATTATTTATAAGTATTATTATCTATAATTTTGTAAATCAAAAAATTAAAAAATATATATTAATATTTATATTTGGAATTTTTCCATTTATTTCATTATTTTTGTTTCATGGAGGAGCTTTAGGTTTGCCTATAGTTGATACAAGAGAGTGGGGTGGTTTATTTTTAACTTTGGTGATTTCAGTGTTTGCAATTATTTTCTGTTTTCCGATAGGGATTTTATTAGCAATGGGTAGGAGGAGTGAGTTGCCTGTATTTAAATATTTTTCTATTGGATTTATTGAATTTTGGAGAGGAGTGCCATTGATTACAGTATTGTTTATGGCGGGAGTAATGTTTCCATTATTTTTACCAGCTGGTAGCAACCTTGATAAGTTAATAAGAGTTATTATAGCTATTACTTTGTTTGAAGCCGCATATATGGCAGAAGTAGTTAGGGGTGGTTTACAAGCGATAACGAGAGGGCAATATGATGCAGCAAAATCACTTGGTATGGGTTATTGGAAAAGTCATATTTTTATTATTTTACCGCAAGCTTTAAAGATTGTAATTCCAGGTATAACAAATACATTTATAGCATTATTTAAAGATACGCCCCTTGTATTTGTAGTAGGGCTATTAGAAATTTTAGGTATGATCAATCTTGCGAAAACTAATCCTAATTGGCTTGGATTAGCAACCGAAGGTTAT
>PAFP01000052.1 GCA_002704185.1 Candidatus Pelagibacter sp. | reverse complement strand
AGAAGAAGTATTTTTTTTGATCAAAATTTCTAAATTCGATATTTGATAAATTTTTTCTCTAATTTCCTTTTCAGACCAATTGTTAATTTGTTGTTTTACCAAATCTTTCTCTTTCCAAAATATTAGAGGTTTATAAGATGAAACTACTTCATCAATATTATTTTTTTCTTTTTGAAAATTCTTTAATTTTAAAAGCCTTTTTGACCTATTTAGCAAGGTCCTAAGTATCAAAATACTATCATCATTTACAAAATTATTTTCATTTAGAATTTTTGAAACCTTTACCTTATTTTTTGCTAAATAATTGTCTACGAGTTCAAATATTCCATAATCTTCTGCAAGATTGGTTAAATTATATATATCTTCCTGTGTGATTTTTTTTCTTGTTAAAGACAGAGCTTCTAACTTTTGAAGCTCATTATTTAAATTGCTTCTATCCCCACGCGATCTCTCGATTATTAAATTTAAAGCCTCTTGTGAAATTTTTATATTTTTTTCCTTTATAAATTTAATTGCTAAATTATTGAGACTTTGACTGTTGTCTTCATAAAATGGGATACAGGCAAGTTTTTTATTCTTCTCGAAGAGAGATCTCAACTTTGATTTTTTATCTAAATTTTCAGCATTTAAAACTATCTGAATACCAGATATACCTTTCTCTAAATACTTTTCAATAAAATCACATATTTTATTAGATGATCTTGAAATAATTATAATTTTTTTATCTTCAAATAGTGAACCATTCATTAAACTTTCAATTATTTTGTGTTCATGATCTAAAACTTCATTTTCTTCATAGCGAGATATTTCTCCTTGAAAACCTTCGAGTATGTAAGACTTAATTACCTCTTCCTTGTAACCTTTGTTTACTCCGTAAAGAAGAATGGATTTGAAATTTGAAAATTTAGCTTTTGTAATGTCAAATGATTTAATTATCATTTATCATTGGGTTTAGAATAAAGTTTGATGTAGAATTAATTATATCTGAAACCAAATCATCTACTAGATTATCAGTTAAAATTTCCTCAGATTTTCTCAACTCAAACTTATCTGAAATATTGTTATATGTGCTCCTCTGAGTTAAAGTCCTATTTACAAGAATTTTACTATTTTCATATAGTTTATAATTTAAATTTATAACTGCCTCTAAAATTGTTGGGTCCCCTTTAGAATCCTTTGAAATAACATTTTTACTTTCTTTTGAAATTAAAATAACTTTGAAAGATCTCTTATTACCATTGATCGTATTAAGCTTTTTTTCAATTATTGAGTTTATTTTTTCATTCCCAGATTTATCTATTACTACAAATGAAAAGTCATAACTGGATTTTTTCAATAAAGGCTTATATCCACAACCGTTTAAAAATATCAGTAAAAAGATAGAGATAATATATATATTTTTTTTTATCATATTAATATGTTCATTAATCTATTTTTAATAAATATTATTTTTTTTACAGATAAATCTTTTAAATATTTATCTATTAGTTTATCTTTTTTAACAAGTTCAAATAACAATTCTTCTTTAAGGTCTCTTTCAGCATTAATTAACAATCTTTTCTTTCCGTTTATTTGAATTACATAGTCAATTTTAGAGTCCTCTAGGTATTTTTTTTCTACTTTTGGCCATAAATTTTTATTATCGTAATTCATATCTTCTAAACATTCGCTGATTAGATGCAGTAAGACTGGAAAAAATATAATCAAAATTTTTTCGTAACATTGATCAAAATCATCAGAATTCAAATCTTTATCAATGTGTTTTGACAGAAAATTATATGTTTCATGCATGTTCGCGACTATAACATTGTAACTAAAGTTATTTAAATTTTGAGTTATTTTGTTTATCAACTGATTAGTAAACTTTTTTAAAATAATATCTTCTTTTCCAATTTTTTTTTTATTTATGCAATTTTTAATTTTTTGATGTAATACCCAAAATTTTTGAACAAATTTATATGCGGATAACATCCCTTGGTCTGACCATTGCACATCTTTTTCTGGGGGACTATCTGATAATATAAAGAATCTTACTGCATCAGCTCCGTAACTGTGAATTATACTCTCCGGATCAATGACATTCCTTTTTGATTTTGACATTGATTCGGGCGGTCCTACTGTTACTTTTGATGATGAATTACTTTTAATGAAAAAATTCTTATTATCTGATTCTACCTCATCAGGACTTAGCCAATTATTGTTTTCATCTTTATAAGTTTCATGACAAACCATTCCTTGAGTAAAAAGTCCTTCAAATGGTTCTTTAAATTTAAATTTATCATTATTAAATGCAATAGATCTCATGAAAAATCGTGAATACAATAAATGAAGGATGGCATGCTCAACTCCTCCAATGTATTGATCAACAGGCATCCAATAATTTATTTCATCCAAATCAAAACCATAATCTTCATGTTTAGGAGAGCAAAATCTTAAAAAATACCAAGAAGAGTCAACAAATGTATCTAAAGTATCAGTTTCTCTTAAATAAGATTTTCCATCTATTTCAACATTTTTCCAGTCTTCGTCAGCATCTAGTGGATTGCCCTTACATTTTAGATTTATTTTTGTTGGAAGCTTAACAGGTAGATGATCTTTTGGTATTGGTTTTATATTACCTTTGGCGTCATATGCGATAGGTATAGGGCATCCCCAGTATCTTTGCCTAGAAACACCCCAATCTTTCAACCTAAAATTAATCTTTCTTTTTCCAATTTTTTTTTCTTCTAAAATTTTTATTGCTTCTAATACAGATTGATCTGGTGCTATTAATCCATCTAAAAATTCCGAATTAATGATCACACCTTCATCTGCAAATGCCTCATTTGTAACCACAAAATTTTCATCATTTTTTGGCCTAACAACTGTTTTTATGGAGAGATTGTATTTTTTAGCGAAATCAAAATCTCTTTGATCATGTCCAGGACAACCAAAAACTGCACCAAAGCCATAGTCCATTAGCACAAAATTTGCGAAGTAAACTGGGACTTTTTCATTCTCATTGAAAGGATTTATTGCCTTTATATTGGTTTTAAAACCTATCTTTTCAGCTAGGGCTAAAGACTCCTCTGTAGTACCAGTCTTAGAACATTCTTCTTTAAACTTTATAAATTCAGGATCATTTTCATAATATTTAGATATTGGATGGTCTGGCGAAATAGCTAAAAAAGAAAATCCAAATAATGTATCAGGCCTTGTTGTAAAACACTTTATATTTTTAATTGGTAAATTACCTTCCATTTTAAAATTTAATTCACAGCCAAATGATTTTCCAATCCAATTTCGCTGCATAATTTTTACTTTGTTAGGCCAATTTTTGAGTTCATCAAGATCAGCTAATAAATCTTCTGAAAATTTTGAAATATTAAAAAACCATTGACTTAGCTTTTTTCTTTGTACAATAGCTCCTGATCTCCAGCCTTTACCGTCAATAACTTGTTCATTTGCTAAAACAGTTTCATCTACAGGGTCCCAATTTACAAAATTTTCTTTTCTGTATACTAAACCTTTTTTGTACATCTCTAAAAAAAACATTTGCTGGTGTTTGTAATAATCTTCACTGCATGTTGAAATTTCCCTATCCCAATCTATTGAGAGACCTAGCCTTTTTAACTGAGATTTCATGATTGATATATTTTTTTCAGTCCAATCTTTTGGATTTAAATTATTTTGCTTAGCAGCGTTTTCTGCTGGTAAACCAAATGAATCCCATCCCATCGGATGTAAGACGTTATAACCCTGAAGTGATTTATATCTTGAGAGAACATCTCCAATTGTGTAATTCCTAACATGACCCATGTGAATTTTGCCAGATGGGTAAGGAAACATTTCAAGACAGTAAAATTTCTTTTTTTGTTTATCTAGTGAGGTCTTGAAAGATTTATTTATCTCCCAAAAATTTTGCCACTTATCTTCTACAATCTTAAAATTATATCGATTATTTTGTTCCACTAATAATTTTATTATTTAGTTGGTAGTTGCTTTACCTTTATAAGGCTTAAAATTTTTAACTTTAGCTTCTTTTTCGTATACAGCAGCTTTAGTTAATATTTTTTTTGCTAATTCTTTTTTTATATTCTCTGATTTCTCAATTATTTTGCAACTTTCACCAGACCCACATTTTTTGTAAAATACTTTTATATCTAGTGCGTTAGATACTATTTCATTAGTAAGAAACCTTATTGATATTTTAATTGCTTCTGAGGTATCTGTGTTACTAGAGTACCAATCTGTTATTATTATTCCACCACTATAATTTGCGGACGCCAATGGCATAAAATCAATGGTATCTAAAGAAGCTCTCCAAAGACTGTTTGAACTTGCAAAATCAAAATTTCCAGAACCACCTTTTTTATTATCATCAAAAAGCCTAAACCCTCGTCCTTCCTCAATATTTTTTTTTACCCGAGACTCTGCATCTGGGGGAAATTGCCTAGCGTCTACACCTGTTCCACACGCATTTAGAAATGCGAATAATGAGCTTAAAATAAGAATTTTTTTGAGATTTTTGTTCATTTTTTTTTTTATGTTTTATTTATTATTAATCATAAATAGTCAATTTTTACTGAGAATTCCTAAAATGATGCAAAAATGCAACAGTTATTAAAATAACACATAAATCAATAAAAATTCAAGATTTAAAGACACTATAACTGATAAAAGGCTTTTGTTTAATATTAATATTAACAATTAATAAAGGAGTAATTAATATGAACAATCTTAAAAAAATAGGATTGACTGCATTAGGTACTGCTCTTGTATCATCATCAGCTTTTGCTGGATCATTAGATGTTACTGGTACTTCTACTTTAGCAACCGTAGATATTAATGGAGGAAGTATTGATGGTGCTACAATTGGTTCTAATAGTACAAGTTCTGGTGCATTTACTACTTTATCTGCAAGTGGAGCAACTACATTAGCTGTAACTGATATTTCAGGATCTACAGCAGCTGATTCTACATTAGATGTATCTGGTGCAACTACTTTACATTCAACATTAGATGTAACTGGTGATACAAGTGTAACAACATTTGATTCAACTGGTGCAACATCATTAGCTACNGGTGGTGGTGTTGTTNATATTGGATCAACAGGAGTTATGACAACTGTAAAAGGTACATTAAATGTAGATGAAGCAGTAACCTTAGATTCAACTTTAGGTGTAACTGGTGCAACTACATTATCTGTAACTGATATTTCTGGAACTTCAGCATCTGATTCTACATTAGATGTATCTGGTGCAACTACCTTACATACAACATTAAATGTTAATGGTACAGCTACTTTAACAACAGTAGATATTGATGCTGGTGCTATTGATAATGTTACAATTGGTTATGATACATCTAGTAATGCTTATTTTACCGATGTATCATCCCAATATTTATACCTTTACAATATAACTCCAGATTCAGATTTAAAAGTTGATTCAAATAATAAAGTAGTATCAAATTCAGTATCTGATAGAAGATTAAAAGAAAATATTTTGCCATTGTCATCTGGATTAGATGATATTTTGAAATTAAAACCAACATCATTTATATGGAAATCAGATAATAAAGAAGATATAGGTTTTATAGCTCAAGATGTAAGAGATGTATTACCAATAGCTACGATTGGAGATGAAGCCCTAGGATATTTAGGATATAATCATAAACCAATTTTAGCAAAAGCAGTAAAAGCAATTCAAGAACTATCAGTTGAAAATAATAAAATTAAAAAAGAAAATGAACAGCTAAAAAAAGAAAATCAAGAAATAAATAGAAAATTAGATGATTTAATAAGCAAACTTAACAAATTAGGTATAATTTAAATAAAATTGAAAGAAAAATTGTTAGATAATTATTGTAAAATGTATGCAATTTATTATGTATTTTATGTTAATTGGGGTAGTTAATTCTTATGGGTTTAATAGAATTAACTCAGATTTTTTGAAAAATAAAAAAAAGGTAATTGATTATCATATTCCCAAATGGGTTTATTCTGAAGTATTTGATTATAATAAAAAATTGTCAGAAAATTTTAAATTAATCGAAAAGGACTTCGATGTGTTGATAAGAAAGAAAGAAAATTCTACTGAAACTTTTCCAAATGTAGGAGAAGTACCGTGGACCGATACTCTACAATGAAAGTTTTAGCTTTTTATTTTAATTTTTTTAATAGAATTAATATACTAAATACTATTTTCAATTATTATTATTTAAATAAAATTGAAATTTTTTTATAATTATATAAAATTACAGCATATATGACTCAGTTTTATTATAATGATTATAATGGACCGGAAACAATACATAAAGAATATAAATTATTTACACTTCATCCAATGGGTAGTTCATTAGATATCAATGATGAATCTTATGCTGAGAAATTATTTATAGATGGTACCTGGATTTATAATGATTCGGTAATTAAAAACTTAAATTTTTATTTGGAAACATATTTACCAAAATATACCACAGCATTTTTAAATTCATCATCTCATACCGAAAAAGGTGAAATGTATTTTGGTATTAGTGATGATGGTATAATTCATGGTATTCCTTATAAAGGTGAGTTAAATAAAAACAAAATTTTAGATAAAGTTACAGAAATTTTAAATTCAGATAAATTAAAGACAAATGCAAATCTAAAAGATTTAATTGATATTGAAATTATTAAAATTAATACAACTAATTATGATAAAATTTGCAATCATAATTATATAATTGAAAATTACTTTGTTCAAAAAAAAATGTATAAAGCTCTAATGAATAAATTTATAAAAAGAAGAAAAAAATGGATAAACCTAATGGAACATTATAGTGATAAATTATATTGTTTAATAAATAATAAAAATACTCGCGAAGAGTTAATTAATTATATAATTATTAAAGATCCAAGCAAAAAAAAAATAATTAGACTTTTGAAAAGTAATTATGTTTTTCCAGAAAAATCAGGAGAAGAAATTCATATTCTAAAAAATGATAAAAATAATGTTTGGTATTGGTTAACTACTTGGAAAGATGACATGACTGACTTTGTAAAAAGTTTTAAACCGAAACCACCTCAAGGTATTTCTAATTCGTTGTACCCTCATAATGTAATTACAACTTTAGTTGAAATGATACCAAAATGGATTAGTAATAATAGAGACTTAAATTTGTTTCTAATTAAATTTACTTTTCAAAAACCAAAAAATGATATTATAATATCTTATAAAGGAAATTTTGGTGAATATACAGATTGTTATCGATGTTTGATTGAGGGGGAACCATGTTGTATGCCAATAGGTTTTTAAAATAAAATTGAAAAAACTAAATAAAGCTTATATTTTTTTTTATTATGAATACATTGTCCAAAAGTTGCAAATTAAATAAAAAAAGATTGTACTTAGATCCGGAATTATCTAAAATAAATTCATATATTATAATAAATGGTAGTTCATATTCTTATAGGAACAGTGACGTTGAATATAAATTTAGACAAAATTCTAATTTTTATTGGTTAACAGGTATAAATGAACCAAATTACAAACTAGCAATAAATTGTTATGAAAAGAGAATAATAATAGTTCCTCCAGTATTTAATGAATTGGATTTAATTTGGGACAATACAATTCCAGATTTTAAACTAATGAAAAATGATTTTGAATACGATGAAATATTATTTGATTTGTCGGGAATAAATATAGATTATGTAAATTTGAGTATTAATCAAAAATTATTGTTAGATAAAATAGAAGAATATAGAGTAATTAAAAATAGACATGAAATAAAACTTATGCAATCTGCTTGTATAAATTCCCAAAGTACACATGATAATTTAATGCAAACAATAGTTACATATGTAGATAATAATGAAAAATTAATTCAAAAACAATTTATATATTTTACTGAATGTTTAAAAAATGTTACAGGACAATCATATAATCCAATATGTGCGACTGGAACAAATTCTTCAATTTTACATTATTCAAAAAATAATTCTAATTTGAAGTTTGGTGATTTGTTCCTAATTGATGCTGGTTGTGAATATTTAAATTACGCATCAGATATAACTAGAACTTATGGCATAGGGGAGATAGATTGCTATAAAAAAAAGATTATAGAAATAGTAACAGAAATTAATATAAAATGTAAAGAGCTTGTTAAAGATAATGTAAATTTTAAAGATATATATAATAAAT
>PAFP01000051.1 GCA_002704185.1 Candidatus Pelagibacter sp. | reverse complement strand
ACCTTTTTCATTTCAGTTTTTGTTGCATCCGTAATCACTCTTGGTCCAGTCAAATAATCCCCAAATTCAGCTGTATTTGAAATAGAATATCTCATATTAGCCATTCCACCTTCATAGACAAGGTCTACGATAAGTTTCATTTCATGTAAACATTCAAAATAAGCCATTTCAGGTGGATAACCAGCTTCAACTAAAGTTTCAAAACCCTTTTTAATTAATTCAACTAATCCTCCACATAATACAACTTGTTCTCCAAATAAATCTGTTTCACATTCATCTCTAAAAGTAGTTTCTATAATTCCCGATTTGCCTCCACCTATTGCGGATGCGTAAGATAATGCTAAATCTTTTGCAGAACCCGAGCTATCTTTGTGAACTGCCATTAAACACGGTACACCTCCTCCTTTTTGATATTCAGTTCTTACCAAATGCCCTGGTCCCTTTGGCGCTACCATAAAGACATCAAGATCATCTCTCGCTTTTATTAAGTCAAAATGAATATTTAATCCATGAGCAAATGCCAGGCTAGTACCTTGTCTCATTCTCTGCTCCACATGATTTTTATATATTGCTGACTGTAATTCATCCGGTGCAAGGATCATTAACACATCAGCCCATTCTGCTGCATCAGATAAATTCATAACTTTTAAACCTGCTTGCTCTGCTTTTTTTTTACTTGGAGAGTTTTCTCTCAATGCTACAACAACTTCTTTTACTCCACTATCTTTTAAATTTAATGCATGAGCATGACCCTGACTACCAAATCCTACTATAGCTACTTTTTTAGATTTTATTAAACTTGTGTTAGCGTCTTTCTCGTAATACATTTTCATAGTACTTTTCCTTTGTTATCTTTTACTGTTTCAGGTCCCTTTTTCATTGCTAATGCACCTGACCTTGAAATACTTATAGCACCCAAGGGTTTAATTTTTTTTATAAAACTATCGACCTCTCTTCTAGTCCCAAGATACTGAGCAATAAAAGATTTTGGTGTTTTATCTAAAATTATTGACTTTAAGTCAACGCATAATTGCTCTGCTTTTTTTAAAGTTTCACTTTCTGCAACAAATTTTATTAGTGCCAATTCTCTAAAAATAGATGTATCATCAATTGGGTAAGTTGCGACTTTATGAACTGGAATAAGTTTTAAAAGCTGAGCATTAATTTGATCAACAACCTGTTTTGTTCCGTTTGTTGCAATTGTTATTCTTGATATATTTCTTTCATCATCTACTTTCGCAACAGCTAATGACTCAATATTGTAACCTCTTCCTGAAAATAATCCGGCAATTCTTGCTAAAACACCTGCCTCATTATCAACCCAAGCTACCACGATGTACCTATCAACTTTTTCGGATTGCTGATCAATCTCATATGCAGACTTTGGCATGATTAAACTAAAACTTTTCCTTCTTCTGAAATCTCTTCTTCATCATCAGGGCCAAGTATCATTTCATTATGAGGTTTGCCTGATGGTATCATTGGAAAACAATTCTCATCTTTTTTCACAACACAATCAAAAATTACTGGTTTATTAATTTTCATCATTTCGTCAATTTTGCTGTCTAATTCATTTGGGTTAATTGCTCTTATACCCACCGCTCCATAAGCTTCGGCTAGTTTAACAAAATCAGGTAAGGCTTCAGTGTAGCTTTCTGAATAATTTTTTTCGTGAAGTAATTCTTGCCATTGACGGACCATGCCCATCCATTGGTTATTTAATATAAATATTTTAATTGGTAACTTGTATTGTACTGCTGTAGAGAGTTCTTGCATATTCATAAGTATTGAAGCCTCACCTGCAATATCAACGACTAATTTTTTTGGATGAGCCAATTGGACACCAATAGCAGCTGGTAAACCGTATCCCATNGTTCCNANNCCACCTGANGTCATCCATCTNTTTGGNTCTTTAAANTTNTAAAANTGAGCAGCCCACATTTGNTGNTGNCCAACNTCAGTTGTAATAAAAGTATCTTGTTTTTTTGTAAGCTCGTAAAGTCTCTCTACTGCTTGTTGAGGCATAATTAAATTATTGTCTTTTTTGTATGATAAAGATTTTTTCTTTCTCCAGGTTTCAATTTGACCCCACCAACTACTTATTTTTTCTTTATTCGAACTGTTAAAATTTGAATATTTTGTCTTAAGAATTTTTACCATTTCAGCAATTACTGTTAAAGAATCTCCTACAATTGATAGATCTGCTTTTACAATTTTATTTATTGATGATGGATCTATATCTATATGAATTTTTTTAGAATGAGGTGAAAAGGCATCAACTCTTCCTGTAATCCTATCATCAAATCTTGCTCCGATATTTATTAATAAATCACAATCATGCATTGCATTGTTTGCTTCATAAGTACCGTGCATTCCTAACATACCTAAAAATTGAGGGTCATCGCCTGGTATTGCTCCGAGTCCCTGCAAAGTAGATGTTACTGGAAACCCAGACAGTTTTACTAATTCTCTTAAAGCTTTAGATGCTTCAGGCCCAGAATTTATAACTCCTCCGCCTGTATAAAATATTGGTTTAGCGGATTTAACAATCATTTCGACTGCTTTTTCAATGTTTGTTAGATCGGAACTAATAACTTTTTTTTTATTATCAATATCAATATCTTTAAAAGATTTATAAATTCCTTTTTGAAATTGAATATCTTTTGGAATATCAATTAAAACTGGGCCAGGTCTTCCCGTTGTCGCAATATGAAAAGCTTTATGAACTGTTTCCGCAATTTTATTTACATCTTTGATTAACCAGTTGTGTTTTGTGCATGGTCTAGTAATTCCTGTTGTATCACACTCTTGAAATGCATCTGTTCCTATTAAATGTGTAGGGACTTGACCAGTTATACAAACCAAAGGCACTGAGTCCATGTAAGCATCAGTAAGTGCGGTTACTGTATTTGTTGCACCTGGTCCTGAAGTGACAAGAATTATTCCAGGTTTACCAGAAGATCTTGCATAACCTTCTGCTGCGTGCCCTGCGCCTTGCTCGTGCCTTACTAAAATATGTTTTATTTTTTTTTGTTTTGAAATTTGGTCATACATCGGCAATACTGCACCACCAGGATAACCAAATATATACTCGACTCCATGTTCCTCGAGCGCTTTAAAAACTATCTCTGCACCAGTTAATTGATTGGTCATTTTCTCCCTAAAATTGAATTTAACCGATGTTAGAACTGGGTCAAGTTTTAGATATATATGAGGTAACTTTTTTTTGTAAATCAAGATAATTTATGTCGTCAAATGCTTTCCAATCCTTCATTTGACCTCTTTGCCAGGTATATTGGCGTTTTGCGTACTGTCTTGTTCTGATTAAAACATCATTTTTTAGCTCGTCTAGTGAAATTTTTTTACTTAAATAAAGATGTATTTCTCTAAGTCCTATTATTGAATTAGCGGTATGGAGTGATTTTTTCCAAGTATCTGACTTATAGTAATTTTTTGCTTCATCTATTGCACCATTATCTAGCATATCATTAAATCTTCTTTGTATTCTATTTTGAATTTCTTTTTTATCGGGTATTAAACAAATCTTAATAAATTCTTCTGCATTAAAATTTTTTTTATTCTTTTTAGTATGCCATTCAGTAACTGTCATTCCAGTATAATCATATACTGCAATTGCTCGGTAAAGCCTTTGTGTATCATTAAGATCATCCAAGTGATCAAATATACCTGGATATTTATTTGAATAACTATTGATCATCATGTGCCTACCTAATGGATTTAAGCTCATTTCTATTTTTGGAATTTCTGGGATATCTACCAATCCATCAATTAATACCTTGAAATATAGCCCAGTGCCCCCAACAACTACTGCTACTTTATTTTTTTTATTTATTTCTTTAATTTTATTAGTTGCTAGAGAATACCATTTTCCAACAGAAAAATTATCATTAACAGATGTGCATCCATATAGATGGTGTTTAATTTGTTTTTCATCTGGCCTTGCTGAAAGAATTTTAATTTCCGAATAAACTTGCATACTATCAGCATTTACAATTTCACCATTGTAATTTTGAGCTATATCAATTGCTAATTTAGATTTTCCAGAAGCTGTTGGACCAAATAACAGAATTATTTTTTTCATTAAGGTGTTATTTTATTTTAACACCAATGTATCTAGTAGAATTATTAAGATCTACGATAGTTAACAAAATAGATTTTTTTCCTGATTTAATTAATTTTAAAATTCTTGATTGAAAATCTTTTGTATTTTCAATTTTTGCATTCTGAACAGCAACAATTGCATCGCCTTTGGAAATTGGTAGCATTCCTAAAGGTCCATTTGGATTAATGCTCGTAATAATAACACCTTTTTTATTTTTTAATTTCGATCGATTAGTAGCGTCATTGTTATTTATATTTCTAACATTAATACCTAAAATTCCTAACGATTTATCTTCTGCAACTTTTGGCTTAATGCTCTGTTTAAATTCAGCGGTATCTTCCAATCTACCTAAAACAACATTTTTAGTCAGAATTTTTTTATTTCTCCAAATTTTAACAGTAGCTGGTTTGCCTACAGGTGCTTCTCCAACAACTTTTGGTAGCTCTCTCATCGTTTTAATTTTTTTTCCATTAAATTCTATAATAACGTCACCCGGTTTAATACCTGACTTGAATGCTGGTCCTTTAGGATTAACATCTGTTACCAAAGCCCCAATTGGTTCTTTTAAAAAAACTGCTTCAGCTATTTCTTTGCTAACAACTTGAATTCTCACGCCTAACCAGCCTCTTTTGGTTTCACCAAACTGTATTAATTGATTAATTACATTTTTTGCAAAATTTGCTGGTATAGCAAAACCTATTCCTACTGATCCCCCAGAGTTTGAAAAAATTGCTGTATTAATTCCTAATACATCTCCATTCATATTAAATAACGGGCCACCTGAATTACCTTGATTAATTGATGCATCAGTTTGTATAAAATTATCATATCTTCCCATATTGATATCTCTATTTATTGCAGAAATAATTCCTGAAGTAACAGTTCCTCCTAAACCAAATGGATTACCAATTGCAACTACCCAATCACCAACGTTAGCTTTAGATGAGTCGGCAAATTTTAATGCTTTGAAATTTTCATTTGATTGAATTTTAAGAACCGCAATATCACTAACCGGATCTGTTCCAATCAATTTAGCCTCATATTCTTTACCGTCAGTAAATCTAACAAAAATTCCTTCAGCGCCTTGAATTACATGATTATTTGTAATTACCGTACCATTGCTTTGAATTACAAAACCAGATCCAAGTGCTACCGTTCTTCTTTGCTTCTGACCTTTGTTTTGATCTTTAAAGAATTCCTCAAATGGTGAACCTGGTGGAAATTGAAAAGGAAAAGGATTGCTGCCTCTCGTATCAACAACTTTTGTAGCAGATATATTAACAACTGAAGGCATTGATTTTTTAGCTAAATCCGAGAAGCCTTTTGAAATATCAGCTACAGACTGCGCACAGAAAAAAATAATTGCAAATAAAAATAAAAGATTTTGAATATTTTTTCTCATTGTTTGATAAACCATATAATTATAAATCCTATTATAGCAAAAATAAGGCCACCACTTCTTAATTTAGAAGCTGGTAATTCTTTAATCTGATTTAACAAATTTTTCATTTGCGACGGGAATATAGCATAAAATAAACCTTCTAATATTAATAAAAGCCCAACTGCAATTATGAGCTCATCCATTATAAAAAATTAGTTTTTTTTAGCTGCAGGTTTTGCTGATCTAGACCTAAATTTTCTTGCACCTGATTTTCCGAAAAATTTAAAAAAGTCACTATCAGGAGATAAAATTAACGAAGTTTCATTTCCAATCAAAGCTTTTTCATATGACTGCATTGATCTATAAAAACTAAAGAATGCTGGATCTTTACCAAAGGCACTAGCGAATATTTTATTTCTTTCACTGTCTCCCTCACCTTTTAAAATTTCAGCTGTTTTTTTCGCTTCAGCAATTATAACTGCTACTTCTTTATCTGCCGTAGATCTAACTGTTTGAGCTATCTCTGCTCCTTCAGCTCTAAATTCTTTTGCTTCTCTTTCCCTCTCTGTTTGCATTCTCCTATAAATAGCTTCACTGTTAGCTTGAGGTAGGTCTGCTCTTTTAATTCTAACATCAATTATCTCAATACCAAGTTTTGATGCTTCGTCATTAACATCGCTTGTTATTTGTCCCATAAGTCTTGCTCTATCTTTTGAAACTAATGTTTGGAGTTCCTCTTTACCAAGAACACTTCTAATACGCGCATTTACAATTGTTGATAATCTTGATCTTGCCACTCTTTCATTACCAACTGAAATATAAAATTTTAAAGGATCTTTTATTTTAAATCTAGCAAAAGCATCAACTATTAATCTTTTTTGATCAGAAGCAATTACTTCTTCTGGCGGTGCATCAAGATTTAAAATTCTCGTATCTAAAAATACTACGTTTTGAACAATTGGAATTTTATAATTTAAACCAGCTTTTTGTATAACTCTTTTAGGATCTCCGAATTGAAGGACTATTGCTTGCTGTACCTCTGAAACTGTAAATAAAGTTAAGTAAACTAAAAAACCAAATCCTATTAAAATTGGTGCCAAAAATTTTATTAATTTTTCTTTCATTAGTCTCCCTTTTGAATTTTTTTAAGTTCAGGTAAAGGTAAATATGGTACAACACCCCCACCAGATTTTTTATCAATTATAATTTTATTAATATCAGCCAACACTTTTTCCATTGTTTCTAAATACATTCTTTCTTGTGTTACTGACCTCGCTTTTCTATACTCATTATAAATTGCATTAAATCTAGATGCTTCTCCTTCTGCTAAAGCAACGACCTCTTTTTTATAACCTTCTGCTTTTTGAACAATTTGTGCAGCCTCACCTCGTGCTCTTGGGATAACATCATTAGCATATGCTTCAGCCTCGTTTTGTTGTCTTTCTTTATCTGCTTTGGCAGCTTGTACGTCTCTAAATGCATCTATAACTTCTCCTGGTGGATCAGCTTTTTGTGTTTGCACTTGAGTGATTTGTATTCCTGAATCATAATTATCTAAAATTTCTTGCATAATAGTTTGTGTATCAACTTCAATTTGAGCTCTTCCCTCTGTTAAAATTGATTGTATATTGTTTTTAGCTATGATTTCCCTCATAGCAGTTTCTGCAACACTTTTAACCGTATCTTCTGGATCTTGAATGTTAAATAAAAATTTACCAGCGTCTTTAATTACCCAAAATACAGAGTAATCAATGTCGACTATGTTTTCATCACCAGTAAGCATTAAACTTTCTTCTGGGACGTCATTAACGCTCGCGGCTCTTCCTGTATCTGCTGCAGATCTATAGCCCACGTCTATACGATTCACCTTTGTTACTTTGGGAGTTAAAACTCTCTCAACTGGAAAAGGTATGTGGTAATGTAAACCTGGTTGTGTCTGGGTTACATATTTTCCAAATCTTATAACCACACCTTGTTCATCAGGTAGTACACGATAGAAGCCACTACCTAACCACAATGTAGCGACAATTATAATAAATAAAAAAACAGGCTTTCCACTGCCAGGCATATTCTTTGGAAAAATTTTTTTTAATTGTTCTTGAAATTGCCCAGCTAGATCATCAAAATTAGGAGGTCTTCTTCCGCCTCCAGAACCACGGCTTCCACCTCCACCTCCTGGTGGCGTATCCTCACCTCCATTACCCCACGGAGAATTAGCCATTTTAAAAATTTTGTTAATCATAAATATTTATATATTTCAATTTCTGCGCTACTAATACATATATAGACAGTTAATTAAAAGTAAAAAAAAGGCTAAATGGACGCAAAAAAAGCAAATTTAAACAAAGATTTTAGGGATAGGATTTCTCCTTCAAGTCAGTTTGTCAAAAAAAGAATCCCAAATGTAAAAAAAATAATTGCAATATCTAGCGCTAAAGGTGGTGTTGGCAAATCCACTATTGCAGCAAATATAGCAGTTGAACTTGGTAAAAATTTTAATGTTGGTTTATTAGATGCAGATATTTATGGTCCCTCAATACCTCAATTATTTGGGGTGAAGGAAAAACCTACAACCGATGATGGGAAAAAGTTAAACCCTATTATTAAATATAATGTTTATTTAATGTCTATTGGTTTTTTAGTAGATGATAAATCACCAATGGTTTGGAGAGGTCCAATGGTAATCAGTGCAATTAAAACTTTCGTTAATAATGTCAATTGGACTAACCTTGATTATTTAATTATTGATATGCCGCCTGGTACAGGTGATGCATTAATTACTTTTTCACAAGAACTTGAAATTGATGGTGCTATAATTATTACAACCCCGCAGAAGTTGTCTGTAAATGATGCCACAAGAGGAATTGAAATGTTTAAAAAGACAAAAGTACCAGTGATTGGTGTAATAGAAAATATGTCTTATCTAATAGATAACAACAATAATAAAAAATTTATTTTTAGTAAAGGGGGCGGAGACACTATTGCTAAAAGTCAAAACATTGAGCTGCTTGGTCAAATTCCAATACATCAGTCAATAAGTGCTTCATCCGATAATGAGGTACCCTTAATGCATTCTATGAATGAAGATATCATTACTAATGAAATTAAAAATATAGCTTTAAAAATTAAATAATCAAATCTTGCCTACCTAATACATCCATAAGCTCATTCCACTCTCTTT
>PAFP01000050.1 GCA_002704185.1 Candidatus Pelagibacter sp. | reverse complement strand
TCCATCTGTTATTTGTGTACCCGAAATTGCACTAACTGCGGGTATAGCTCCAATATATGCCATGTGTTTTTTTCCTATTAATTACTTATTGCGTCTATAAAACTAACAACAGCTTTTAAGCTGCTTGCTGTGTCTGATAATGCTTGTATCTTGTCTCCAGATTTTAAAATTATTTTTGATCCACCATCAATTAATTCTAAAGATGAACCAGCTGGGATTGGAACAGATTTAACAAGTTCAGTTGTATCTGAGCCATTAACTATTTGACAAGTCACATTAATAGCAGATCCAGAAACATTAACTAATCTTATTCCAACTACTGTATCAAATGTATCAGCTTGCGCTAATATATCTGTAGCAGAAGTAGAGATCGCTGTTGATGTTAATTGGTTTCTAAAATTTTGTGCCATTTATTTTCCTCCTATAACGCCACGCTCATTGCTATACTAAAACCAGATTGAGCAAATCCAGTTGTAGATACCGCAACATCTTGCCATGCTCCGTTGTGGTAAATTCTTAAATTATTTGATGACGAATTATGGTACAGATCCCCCTGGGTAAGCGCATCGCCATCATTATCAGTACTTGGATCAGTTGATTTTGATCCTAAATAAATATCGTCAAATTGATCTAAAGCTAATTCAGCTGCAGTTTGCGCAGCTTGAGCTGAGCTAAGAGCAGTATTCGCTGAGCTTAAAGCTGTAGCTGCAGATGACGCTGAGCTAGCTGCTGCCGTTGCTGAGTTGGCTGCATTCGTAGCATTTGTGCTGGCAGCCTGGATAGCTGCAATATTTGAAACAGCGGTGTTGATTGCTGTTTGACTTGCAGAAGATGGTTTTAAAGTATCCCAAGCAGATCCAGTATAAACTTTCATTTCCGATGATGCTGTCGAATAATAAATTGATCCAGTTAAAAGAGCATTACCATCGTTATCTAATGTAGGATCACTTCCTTTAGATCCTAAAAATCTATCGTCAAAATTATCAAAAGCAGTTTCGGCTGCTGTCTTAGCAGTTTCAGCATCGTTTTTATGAGATAAGGCTGTTGAGGCACTTGATGCTGCAGCTGTCTCAGAATTACTCGCAGCTGTTGCGGATGCTGCTGCTGCATTTTGAGAGGTAGTTGCTGAGGCTGCATCAACTAATAAATCCCATTTTGCGCTGTCAGTATTTGTAGTTAAAGGCTGTGAACCAGACGAAGTGTGAGCCGTCTTAGCCATAAAAATATTATTGGTAGAAGTATCTTTAACAATATCTCTAACAGCATAAGCAGTAGATGCCGCCCAGTTTCCTCTATTAGATCCTAACTCTTGAGCTATAGATAATTCTCCAGATGTATCAAATGCAAGAATTTTTCCAGCTCTGTCTGTTGCAGAGTTAGTAAATTCTGTTGATGTCATCGAATTAGTACGAGACAGTTTTATAGATCTATCAATTTCTTCTTGAGCCTCTTGAATTTGTAAAGTTAATTTATCAAGAGCTGCCTCATGCGTTTCAGCTGGAAACGGATCGTTTGCAATGTAATCTGTTTCTTGAGTTAAATTTGTATCTCTAATTAATACTACTGTCACGCCAGATGCGGGAGCTGTGCCAAAATTTACAGATCCACCATTACCCGTGTCAGTTATAGAATAATCTGAACCTAAACTTTTTATAGTTTCAGTTCCATTAGCAGATCTTTCAATAACTTTAATCTCAGATGTTGAGTGTATAGGAAATTGATATGCAAACTGAGTTGCNGATCCGTCTCCATTATATGAATTTTTTACNACTANNNTTGATATAGTCAATTTGTTCTCCTTTTAGATATTATGAAAAAAATTGTAGGCGTGATACTCCTACTATATTTTTTCTATTAAATTATTCTGTCAATTCTGTCTATAACTATTTATGGCGACCACCAATATTCTTGTCCCGTTCTCTTCCTTAATCTGTTAATATTTCGCCTATTATCTGCGTTAAAATTAGGGTTTAACATCTTCTCCAGGCTATCAAATATAATTCTTTCTGTGACTATTCTTGAATACCAAAGGTTAGATCCTGGCGTATATCTTTGTATAAATGCAACAAGTTCTTTGCCAGCATTAGTCTTTTCGCCACTTACAAGCTGAGCTGCATTACCAAATGTTAAATTTATTAGATCTCCAAAAAAACCTATAACTGGTCCAGCAATAGTTTTTGCCAAAGATCCGCCATATCTATTAGTGTCTTGAAATAAGAAATCTCCAAATATTCCTAATCCACCACCATAAACCATCGCATTAATCCAGTATCTAGCACCCATTTTTTCTGGTGGAGTTGGTTTTTTACCAGCTGCAACTTGTTTTATTTCATAAGCTAAAGATCCCATTATTGTTCCACCAATAATCATAGGAACCAGGTATTTAGCTTTTCCAGCAAATCCTTGCTGCTGCAAACCTCTAGCCATATGTGTCATGCCTAAAGTAATTGCAAAGTTTTTATACATTAAACCAGAATTAATTATTTCTCCTTTTATAGTTCCTGGTCTAGCGTCTCCAGCTAAAGTAATTCTACCTTTTGCAGATGCAGTTGGAACAGCAAAATTAGTTTCATTAGCAATCCATGTCATTAATCTTGTTGTTAAATATTCTCTTGTTCCAGCATCTAAATCAGCTCTTTGGAAAATATCATCTGGTCTTAAGTAAGTCATACCTTTACCAGCCATAGATGGATCGTCAATACCAGCATCATATAATTTTGTTTTTCTAATTATATCCCACTCTTTTTCGCCAATGCCATATTTCTTAAATTGTGCTTGTAAATTTTTATTTAATTTTACAAATGGAGAATTTACATTTTCAGCAAGTTCTCCTAGAGCCATCATTCCAAACGCCCATTTATTAGATTGTGTAGAATGTGATAATCCAGATCCCCTTAGTATTGCATCTGAAACTCTTTTAGACCACATGGGAGCATCTATATCCATTAAATATCTAGTTTGAACAGCTGATACAGCACTCCACATTTCAGCACCTAAGCCAAGTTTAATTGCTAGCTTTGCTAATTTTTTATCTTTTTTTATTCCCTCAAATAATTGTTTTGCAGATGTTGTATTTGCTTTTGTTGCTTTTAATCCATTAAACTTTGCTGTCATTCTCATCCAATGCTGATCTGTAATAGTCATGATCGCAGCTCCTCCTAATTGTGCAGCTGTTAGGATCTGTCTTAAACCAGCAAAAGTATTACCCATAAAACCATCAACGGGTTTGCTTAAATGTCCCTTATGATATGCTAATAAATTTTTTGAGTTTTCTAAAATTGCATTAGTTCTATCTTGTTCAGTTCTATAAATTTTAACGCCATCTTTTTTTAATCTACTATCTTTAATAATAGTTTTTTTTCTTTTAAATAATCCTTTAGCCTCATTAGCAGCATCAATAGCTGCTTGTTTTTTTATTGTAGCTGTCGCCCAGGCATGGGTTGCGTCTGGATTTGGTCCAAGGATCTTAAGCATAGCAATATCTCTACTCATGCTATTTATGTGATCTAACATTGTTTTATATGGATCTGCATTACCAAATCTAGCTTGATATTCCATCCAATCGTCTGCACTTTTAAAAGCTAAAAATCTATGATCTAATCTTCTATTATGTAGAGCTTTACCAAAGCTGCTAACTCCAGGCTTAAATGTTGCCATACCCTCTGTTGATATGCTTTCGTACACTTCACTTAAAGCCTCTCGAATACTTTTATCTGTAAATGGCAAACCAGTTCTTTCATCAACCATTTTTTCAATATCTAATTTTGGTAAAACAAAATCAACCCAATCATCTTTTTGCACCGATCTAACAGATAATGTATCGTGCATTTGTGGTAATCCCCAATCTTTTCTTGATAAAACTTTACCACCAAAATAATTAAATCTTTTTCTTAAATGTTCAGCTACTTCTTTCCAAGTTTGAGCTAGTTCTTGAGCATTAACATTTCCAGTTCTTTCGCCCATGATCTCTCTAACCATTATTTTTTTATTGGCTTTTTGTTTCCTGGATTGCATCCCACCCCAACCATATCTATATTGATCCATTAAATTACCCATTAATTCATGAGCTTTGTTTCTCTCAATCATTGTTTGGTTTTCAATGTTGGGTTTATAAGACCAGTTATCTTGAGCCAGGTAAGCTCTATAAGCATTTGCGTAATCTACTTCTCCATTTGAATTTCTATAATTTTTAAAATCAAATTCTATTTCATTCATCTTGGCTCTCATCTGCAAAGTGTATCTTAACTTATCTGCCTCTTCTATTTTCATGGCATCGTACACTTCCCTTGCAGCTTTTTTCTCAGCCTCTGGTTTGTTTAAATTTTTTCTTGTCTGGTAAAAATCTCTAATCTCATCAAAATTTTTATATAGTAATCTTCCTCTATCCTCAGATATTAAACCCTCTTTAATACCATTAATAATACATTTTTTAAAACCACTCATACGCAGTTCTCCAATCTTTTGAACATAGTCTGTGCTTTTGCATCTTGTTCAAACGCCTCTCTGGCTGTTGTTAGTAAAGGAACAATCTCTCCTTTTTCATCTAATCTTGTTCCAACAACATAAGGAATATCAACATCATTAGTAGGATTAAATCTGGTAAATTCTTTATCTTTTATTTCAAAATATTTTTTCTCAATTTTTGTATTAATTATTTTTTGTTCTTTTAATAATCTGTTAATTCCATCTTTATCTATAAAATCTGATTTGCTAGTCCAAAATCTATCAAATTGATATTCTATACCAGTATAAATTTTATGAGATGCGTCTATTAATGGATCTAACTCTTTTAAAGAAATTTGTAATTCAAAAGAAAAACCATCCTTTGTTAATGCTTGTAAATGTATTCTTCTATATTGAGTTTTGTGAGTTAAGGTTCTACCAATATCGTCTAAAAAATCATCTCTGCCAATTAATTTGTATGTTTTATCTAGCTCAGAAAATAACAATTTAGCAGCTGTAATATTATCAACACTAATTCTAGCACCTAAATAATCTGAAATATTTTGTGGTTTTAAATCTTTTACGCTTAATTTTAACTTAATCTTATCTTTATCCTTAACTCTAGCCTTTAAATCGCCATTATATTTTGTTGCTATTGGCTGTAATTCTGCTTTAACAGCATCGATTTTCTTAGATAATGTACTATATATCTCGTTGAAATCGTCAGTTTTATGATATAATGGTTTTCCTATGGAATTAATGTCGCCTACAACTTTATTTGTTTCTCCCCGTGTAAGTAGCGGTGGCTTGCTTTGTGCAGTTGCTAAAACTTTAGACGGAGGAGCTGTATCTGTGACTTGGGATTTTGATAATAAATCTTGGGTTTTTGCTAAAGGATTGCCAGTAGGTAGCGTTTTTGCTGCAGCTCCAGCACCAGCCTCACTTCTTATGGCTAATGATGTTCCAGCATCAAACATGGATCCCTCATCTAACGAGGCTTGATTTCTATAAGTTGCCTCAGTAGGTACATCAAAATCTTTTACATTATTTAGATCCTCAGCTAATTTACTTTCATTTCTATTAAACTCAGCTTTATTAACGCCTGGAGCATTTGTATCTGTTGTTATTTTAGGTGGATTAAAATCAAGAGAATTAAGATCTTGTATTAAATCATTGTAAGCTCCCTCTTGATAATTTATTCTATTTTGATCTGCCTCAAATAAATTTTTTCTTTCTAGTAATTTTGTTCTAATTTCATTTAATTTTTCTTTAGATAATTTAGAAATTGGTTTGCCTTGTATTTCATCTCCTAAACCAGCAGATCTAATAGTATAATTTGGATTTCTAACATTTTGATATGCACTAGATTTTGGATCCAGGGTAATTACTTTTTCAGATCCATCATTAAATTTAATTTTAGCAGAATTACCAGATGAGCTTACTTTTACAATTTGAGTTTTAACTAAATTACCTTGACCATCAAATACATCTTGAAATTCTCCAACCTTAAAACTTATTGGAGGTTCAATATTTGTAGCTGGATTTTTTGCTGGTGGTAAATCTAATTCAGTTCCCTCATTAAAAGATTTAACAGCAAGATCTAATCTTTCTCTATGCTCAGTTCTGCCCGCTGCATTATCTGGAAATGGATTATCTTTTCTTGGTATTTGATAATTGTCTAAATCTTTATTTTTATATTTAGGATTTAGATCTCCTAATTCTTTTCCAACTTGTTGCAGTTTCTCATCTGATAATTTAAAAAGATGTTTTTTACCAACATCAATTCCTTTACCAAATGCTTTAAATACACCTAATAAAGCTGGAGATAAAACTGCCGATGCACCAGCAACCATAAATACATTTTTAATTCCTCTTTCTAAACCAGCATCTTCAAAACCTAATTCTTTTCTATAAGGCTGAGCTTTTAATTGGATCATTGTTTCAGCAGCAGCTCCAATGATAGCCTCCATGTAAGCAACTCTAAGAGCTGCAGATCCAAATGTTGCTGGTACAGAATAACCAAAAGATGCCAGTACACCTAGCTGCATCCATGGATCTTTAAATGCTGTGACAGCCATACCACCAAATCCACCAACAATTTTTCCAGATGTTGTAGCTCTTTCACTTACAGAGGCATAATCACTCCAGGCATCTTTGGCTTTCTTTGCAATAACTTTTTGCATATTTTCCTGGGTGTCATAACCAGCCTCTTTTAATTTTAAATCTAATTCTGAATTATTTTTTTTTGCGTTTTCAACTTGGTTCCAAAAGCTAGTTTCCATTTCAGCTACACTTGGAGCTATATCTATATCATCCACCATAAAATTCATTGGATCTGTTGGATCTACAAAATTTGTGTTGCCGCTTTCATGTAGGAGCTGCACTACATTTCCGTATTCCTCTTGCTTATTTCTTATTTCAGATTGTGTAAGTTCCGTCATAGAAAATGCTTTACTTACAGCTTTAAAGTTTTCAGATATGTCGGTTCTTGGTCCCTTAGACCAGCTCTCGTTTGTTGATGGAGTAAGAGCTTTATCTTCATCAAAGAATATACTCATTAATTCATTCCCGTAATTATTTCGTCTCTAATTTTATTTATGTTAATAATGAAATAGCCACCATCTTTATTCATTAAATATTCTGCCTCTGCACCTGGCTCAGTAGGATCTTCTCCCATGGCTATTCTGTATTTACCATTTCCTATACTTACAAAATATGGATCATCTTCTTTAAAAATTTCGGCTAAAGTAATTTCTTCTCCTTTCATTACTCCATCTCCAATAATAGCGTTGCTTTCAAGCACAGATGATTTTAACCATAAATTTTCGTCTGATTTTAATCTTTCAACAACATCTCCAAAGTTTCCATTTTTTAACCATGGTGGAATATGTACTTGATTTCCTCTAGTGTCATTGTCATAACCACCCATTCCAGTTAATGTAAAATTATTTCCCATTATATTATAATCTGCATTAGTCCCACCCGATGCCATAATAAATGCTTTTTCCCAATCTCCAGCTTTAAAATCATTTGTAGTTTTGCCATCGTTTCTTAATTGAGCCATGTAAATATAATTAGCTGCTTGAACAATATTATTAAAAGTATCTTCGTTATGGAGAAATGTTTTTTGATATTTTGCTACTGCAGATAAATAACCCGTGTCTGTAGTTTTAATTTTATATATACCAGCTAATTGTTTGTTTTTAGAAATTAAAAAACCCTCTGCTATTAAATTTACATTTTCGCTTGGCTCATAATCATTCATGATAGTAAGTCCGCCAATAGTAGAAAGAATAGTATTATTTTTTGTAAGTTGTTTAAAAGCTAAATCGCTGTCTGTACCAAAGGCTTTAACTAAAATTGTTGAAAGCTGTATTAATTCATCTTTATTATCTGCAGCTGCAAAGGCATCACTAATTTGTTTTTCCTCATTTGCAGTAAAAAATTTAACATCTCTTTTATAAAAATTTGCTACTGATTTTGCTTGAGCAATTCTTTCAGTTATAGAGCTTGCAAACTCTTCAATACTTCCACCTGGAGACAACATTTTATCAAAACCAATTTCATTTAAAGTTATTATTCCTTGTGTATGAGCTGTTGCTAATTGATCTTTATTAAGATTTGTATTTAGTTTTGATAGATATTTTTTAGTAATTTCTAAATTTCTTGCAAAATTTAATTCAACACCTTTACCCTCACGCATTTTTTTATTTGCGTATTCTTGTAAAATATTTCTTCTATTCTCAATGTCAGATACAGACATTGTGCTAAGTTGAGAATATAACTCTCCATCCTCAGCCATATTTTTTAATTTTAATAAAGTTTTTTCATCGTTCCCATCAAAAGCAATTTGATATGCAGTATTCCATTGGTCTTGATCGTACATAATCCCCGCCTCTAAAGCACTTTCCATTTTTTTAACATTATCTTTATTAAGATTATTGCTTGTAGCGTTTCCAGTTTTAAAAGCGGTTTTTAGTTTTTCAACATCTTCTATATCTAATCTTTTATCTTTTTTAGCTGCCTCTAATGCTTTCTTTTGATCTGCTATTGCAACATTTTTATATCCAAAAAAAGCTATATCTCTATTGGTATCTTTTTTTAATTTATCTAAACCATCTCCAAATACTTCTTTTGCTTTGTTGCTTTCTAAAAATTTTGCAAGATCAGAAGTAGCTGCAGCTTTTTCCATTGCTGTTTCTCCATACACAATAGATTTTTTCCAAACTTCTATTTGATCTGAATAATTAAGTCTTAAACCATTAATCATATTGGTAGTTGTAGAAACCTTAATGGCGTTAGTATCTTTTAATTGCTGTTTGTTCATGAAGTTTGACAATTTCTTTTTTGTCATCCATGAAACTTCATTTTTAGAGCTATCTAGTAAAGACTTCCATTTATCATTATATAATTTAAGAGCTGCTTTATCGTCTTTCATCTCTTTGGCTTTTATAATTGTTGCACTTAAACCCTCATTGTCTCCTTTACCATTCATTATCTCTTTTGATTTTTCTATAAGCTCATTATCAGATTTGATGTCTAGGTGTTTAATGTAAAGATTTTCTCCAGATTGGAGCATACCTTTCATAGCTTTACCAATAGATTGAGCCTCGCCTAAATTTATTTGTCTTGTATCTGCAACATTGCTGTCTGCAGCTGTTGGTGTTAATTGTGATTTATATAATTTTATTGCCATTATATTATCCCCGCAGTTTTAGCTTTCATTCCAAGATCTAATAAACTTGCACCCGCTGCATAGTAAGATGCTTTCTTAGCAACTTTACCTCTCCATCTTTGCATATCAGCATCAGCTCTTGCTTGGATAGCTGCATTGTTTGCTTGATCTCTTGCATTCTCAGCGTTGTAATCCATGATGTCTCTATCAGTTTGTAATTGGATTTCTTGTTCGTAAATCATTTCTAATGGTGTTCCAGAAAGAGCTGCACCTCTAACTAAGTAAGATGTCTTAGTAGCACCCTGGATCTCTTCCATGGTTCTATCAAATTTAGGGAGGCTATATTCATTGTGAACAGACATAATCTGTTTAGCCTCTTGCTCTTTCATTTGAGCATTACGCTCCATTATTTTAGCGTTATAATTTGCTGCTGCTTGTGCAGATTTTCCAGCGT
>PAFP01000049.1 GCA_002704185.1 Candidatus Pelagibacter sp. | reverse complement strand
ATAAAATCTATCTAAAGACTAAAGAAGTCTATCAAAAGGAAATTAAAGATTTCCACAAAAGATCTATTAAATTAATTACTAAACTTCATAGGAATGGTCCCTTTTTAAACTTGATTGGTTTTGATGGCAAATTAAAAAAAGAATTCTTAAATATTAATCACAAAATAATCTTTAACCTGGTCGACAAAATGCCGATGGGAGGGGAAGTAAATAACAAAAAACTTAAACCTTTGAATTTGTCTTTATTTTCCGATTACAAGCCATCAACGACTATACAAGGATTAGGTTTTAAGAATAAGGAGAAAGCAATCAATACAATTAAAACTATTAAAAATCGTCCGATTAAGTATCAAATTCACGTTGTTTCTACTATGTTAGGTAGGGCTAAAAATCATCCAAACAAAACTAAAAATATGGATGATGCAATCAAGGTTTTTAAAAAATGGATGACAGAATATAAGTTAAAAAAGTTATGAAAAAAAAACAAAAACGAAGAAATCCAATGGCTATTGATTTAATGTCTACTAAATATAAAAAAAGAATTGTAAAACCAAAGAAGGGCAAAGGAAGTTTTAAGAGGGAAAAGAAATAACTAATATTTATTTTTTTCTTTCACAGGTTTTGATGATAACCAAATAATTAAAGGTATTAATCCTATGACAGTAATTGTTAATAATTGCCACCATCCGGATTTATTAACATCGTGTAGTCGTCTGCAACCAGCTGCTATAGTTGGTAAAAAAGTTACCATAGTAAAAAAAGTATTTATAAAAAGTATACCATCAGGGTCTTTGTCAAAAATACTTAAATCAATAAAGTAAGTTAAAATTGAAACGATTACCGTAAATAAATAGAAATACCAAAATTCTTTTCTAGAGGCTTTACCGCTAAATGTACTATATTTTTTAAAACAGGCAATAGTATTATCCGTAAAATCAAATATGATTGGAAAGTTTTTTATATAACTTTTATATTCATTTTTCTTAGTTGCAGCAATAAAAGTAAAAATTAAAATTCCAGAAACTACTAATAAAAATAAATTAAATAATGTAAAATTATCTTCATTTCTTTTTGACTTTTTATATGTAAATTTTTTTTTATTAGACGGCTTTTCAAAAAGTCTTTCTGAAGATTTCTTTGGTACTCCTCCATAAATACAAGTTGAAAATCCACTAGCACTAACATCCAAGTTTAGATCTCCTACATACATCGTTGCCCTACTGACACCAAATGGTTTTAGGTACAGGTCAACTTTTCTTTCTTTCATTACAGTTTGATTGCCTTTTGCATATAATCCAATCCTTTTAATAGTAATTTTATTATTTGTTTTGTTTTTAAAAGTCCAAACCATGTAACGAGCATTTTGTTTAGTGGTATATTGATATTTACTAGTTTGTGATATTCTGTCCCAAGTCAAATTTGAGGATTTAGTCCAACTCCATGATCTATCAGTATCGTCATTACATCCTGCGATAGCACTGGAGATAGTTAGTAAAAAAAACTTTATTACTATTAAACAAATAATTTTTTTCATAAAATTAAATTATCAGCTATGGACATATTTGTAAAAAAATATTATTTTGACTTTTAAGTTTTCAGGGGCGGTTTTGCCTGAGATGCACCCTTTAAACCTGAACCAGATAATGCTGGCGTAGGAAGAAAACATATGACAGAAAAAATATTTTTAACATTTTCATTATTCACTGTATGTTTAGGTTTTATGTCTTACGGATATTATGTATCGAGGGGACGCATCTCACAAATTTCGTTTTTATTAAGTGACAGAAATGTAAATTCTTTAAGTTTAACTTTCAGTTTGACTGCTTCTTGTTTTGGAATTTGGATATTGATTGGACCTGCTGAAGCTTCAACTTGGGGAGGTCTAGGTGCAGTAATAGGATATGCATGTGGTCAAAGTTTTGTGTTTTTATATTTTACAAAAGTTGGAGTTAAAATACGAAGATCATTTCCAAATGTAAGAAGCTTAACCGAAGCTATAGCAAAACGTTATAGTATTAAAGTTTGTAAACTAGTGTTATCTCTAACTTTACTTTACCTGTATGTATATTTTTGTGCTGAAGTTACAGCAATAGCCAAGGTAACAAATTTAATATTAGGAACACCACTGTGGTTAACAGCTGGATTAATTATTTTCTCAACTTTAATTTACTCACTTAAAGGTGGTTTAAAAATTGCTATTACTACTGACAAATTTCAGTTTTGGATTATTATTTTATTTTTAATGATGATATTTTATATATTCATAAATGAGATTAATTTTTTATCATTTGAACTATTAAACAAATCTCCATCTAAGATAAATATTGAATACGGTGGTTTAACTGCTGGTCTAACCTTCTTTATTGCAGTTTTTGCAACAAATTTATTTGATCAAGGAATTTGGCAAAGAGTGTATGCTGCAAAAAATATTGATAAATTAAAAAAAGGTTTAATTGGTAGTTTCTTCATTGTTATTTGTGTAATTTTTCTTCTTGGTCTAGTTGGTATTTATGCTTCAGTAACAGGTGCTGTTAAAGATCCAAGTACGATTATATTTTCAATCTTAATAAACAAAGAATATATTTTCTTAAACCTTTTAATTCTTATACTATCTCTAACTTTGGTGCTGAGTAGTCTCGATACTTTAATTGCAAGTATTTCAAGTCTATTTATTATCCACTCACAAAGTTTTATAAAAATTAAAAATATTAATTACTTTTACATAACGTCTGGAATTATTTTAGCAGGATCTGCACTTTACGTTTCGTCGAAAGGTTTAAGTATATTATATCTGTTCTTATTGGCAGATCTCCTATGCTGCTCAGCTGCAATTCCTATATTTTACGGATTTTATAATAATAAAATTAAGTCGGAGAACGTCTACATTTCAATCTTGTTAGGGGTCATCACGGGTTTATTATTTTTTCCAAGCTTAGATTTTTCAAAAAGTATTTTAGTTGGAGGATTGCTAAATAAAGAAATATTTCCCATTTTCATTTCAAATTATTTATTATTTTGGTCTTTTATTATTGGATCTTTAAGTCCTATAATTTTTCTTCGAAAAAACTAAATTTTATTAAATCTTGGATTCCAAATAGATCTTTTTTCTTCTATATGCACAGTTTCAACTTTCTTATTTAAATGTCTTTTACTCATCTCAAATGACAATGTTGAAGGTAATTTATCTTTATAAATTTTTATAATAAAATCTTTGACTTGTGGATAAGATGGATAAAAAATTTCATCGTTTTTAATTTTTAAATATTTTTTAAGTTTAGAGGAAAATAATCCCGTTCCATCATCAAAGAATCTTTCATGAGTCTCTCCATAATCTTTATACTCAAAATACTTCAAATCATCTTTGGCTTTCTCATTTACCCATGATGCATAAGCCCAATATTCGCTAAAAGTTTCATAATCATTAAATGATCTAATTAATAATTTAAGCCAGCTTTCATTCGATTTATAGTGCTTTTGTATTTGTTTTTTAAAACTTTCTAAATGAATCTGATTTAAGATCATATGATGACAAGTAAAAGTAGATTTGGAATTTACTACTGGATCTACGTTTAAAACTTNTTTTATCCATATTTCCCATTTTTTNACTATTTCTGGATTACCTCCCGAACGGTCCTGCAATAATGCGAATTTATTATCAGAAACTGGCCAAGGGTTTACTGGAAACATATCTGCATCCCATATCATAAAGTTATCAGGAAGTTTAATAATATCGTTGGCTCCTATCTTTAAGCACTGCTGGTAGAACCAGCCCTTTGTATATAAATCGTTTTTTATAATTAGATTTTGTAATAGATTTTCTTTGGTAACATTATATTTTTTTAAAAAAAAATTATCTTCATTGTGACATTCAATCGGTAAATCCAAGTCTAATTTTTCGATGGTTTCAATCTCTTTTTTGACAGAAATGATATGAATTTTTCTCGGGTTATAATGAAGGTTTAAACTTTCTAAAACTGCTTTGGTTATCCAATTAACTTTGAATAACGGGATGACAATTTCTAACATTAGTTAAGATTAGTTTTTTCTATAACCTTCTCTTCGTTATTTCTATAAACTGTTCCTGGATCCTCTAATCCAACATCGGAACATAAAGGCTCAATCCCCTTACCCTGTCTGGGATATTTGGCAATTATGGCTTGGNATTCTCTAATATATTTCAAAAGATTTTCTTTTGACATTTCATTTAAATAACCACATCTACCAATTTCACCTTTTGGAATTGGAGCAGATAAATTTCCACCACGCTTTTGTATCATTTTAATTTGAGACTCCCACACGCACTCATCATCAAGTAATATGTCATGCCATAAACTCAATTCAAATTTACTTATAAGTCTAAAAATTCTATGCATTTGTTCAGACGATATCCATTTATTTACGTAACTAAAGTATGCGCCAAGTCCCATCCCAACTGACACTGCATGACCGTGTAGTAACCCGGCTTTAATCTCAAATCCTGGAGACCAAGTATGACCGTATGCATGTGGTCTACATTGGTGGGTCTCATATAAATTGTCGTATTCTGAGGCTACATAACTTTTGAGAGCAAGACCTAGTATTTTGTTGGACCCTTTGTCTATCTCGTCTCCCTCAATACAGTTCAAAGTACCAAACTTTGAGGTAAGTAAATCTGTATTTATTTCTTCAAGCGCTTCGAATAATTTAATATCTTTTACAACAGCCATTTTTATGATTTCAGCAACCCCATGCCTTAACCAACCAGGCTCTAATGTTTTAAAGAAAGATTTATCTGTTATACACAAGATAGGAGTGTGATATGCACCAAAAAGATTTTTATATCCATGACCATCACAACATGTTCTTGGGGAAGGACCTGCATCAATTCCTGAGACTATTGAAGTTGCAAGCATAACATATGGAGTGCTTCTATGATAGAGCGCACATGCAAAACCACCAATGTCTGCTAATACTCCGCCTCCCATAATTAAAACAGGTTCATTTCTTGATACGCCTAAATGTTTGAAGTCACCCAAAATCTTGCCAACATTCTCATAAGATTTATCTATCTCCATAGCCCTATACACTAATTTTTCTAATTTGATATTATGATGTGAAAAATAGTCAGTTATTTTATCACCAAAATTTTCTTCAACATTTTGATCTACAAGGCAAACACATCTTTTTAATGATTTATAAATATCCCTTAACAAAGGAACATCAGGATCAAGGGTATTATTTTGAACTTTTAGTGTAGTAAATGTTTTTAGTCCCATGACCGCTTCAATATGTTGGAAGTTTTTTGTACTAAATGTAAATCCATAACTTTCACGGTAACTTGAAGTAGGATAAAGAGCATGAGGATTCTCCTTTTCATAAATATCTCTGAGATTTGAATAATCAGATTTAGCATTAGATTTTAATCCCAAATCCAATATTTTTGTATCAGCTATCTTCAACTCTTTTATATTTTCTGCAAAGTCACTCCATATTGTTCCTTTTTCTTCATCGAATGAAAAAATTAAATCTGATAAATTTTGAAGAAAAAAATATGATTTATGATTGAGAGCAGATTTTAGTATTTTAATACTTGATAATCCTGTAATTGCATTCTCTTTTTCAAAGTCTTTTGCTACTATTTCCGAGTAAACATCAGTTTCTGTTATAGTTTTTATGAAATCTAAAAATTTTGGATTCTCTAACAGCTTATACAAAATTTTGTCATTAAGGTTTGAGTTCAAAATTGTATAATCAAAGCTTTTTACAAAATTTTTGATTACTTGAGTTATTATAATCACAACAATCTTTTATAAAAGTTAAAAAATATTTTCAAAAGATAGATTGTCCTATTTTTGACTAAAAGTTATGAAATATCGTGTAAATTTAAAACTTTTTCTTAATTACGCCCATTGAACTGCAATTTCCACTATAAATCCATTTAAAATTGTTATTTACGTACCACTTACCAGACTTTAAATTTGAACCTGCGTAANTCATAACTATATCTCCTGTAATTCTATCAATCTTATAAATTCTGGTTGAACGTTGTTTTTTATTAACTCTTTCCACTTCAATAATATTGTCATCAAAGCGTCTCGTCTTTCCAGCTGAAAGCTCATTTTCGTAAAAGGTAAGTATCTTTAGTGCTTCGTCTATATAAAATTTAACGTCTTTAACATCATTACCAAAACTTGTATTTCTATTTTTACTTAAAAAACTATATTCTTTTTTAAATCTTCCTTTATCTTCCATACGAGTATATTTGCAGGTAATAAGTTTTTTTGGCATAACGGTTTTTGCCCAAGAAACATTTTTTTTTGAAATATTTATAAAGGAGTAACCTGGTTTTTCAGATAAATCGTTTTTACCCTTAGATGTTAAACACCTGCCAGTTACTCTACGATTATCAAAATCTTTTGAAAAATTATAAAATATCATTTTCATAAAACTAAAGTTTGGAGAGTCCTTTTTAATATTTTCGGACTTAAAAAAATTAGCTGGCATAGATGCTAAAAATTCACTACATTTCATACTTAGATTATCTTTGCCAATTTTGCCGACTGTGAGGCGAATTACGATGTCATCAGTATTTCTTACTTTGTAAATGTGTAACTGAGCTGGTTTTTTTTTATAAAATACGTCAATAGATTTTACATCAGTCATTTCTTTTGGTAGACTTGCCTTCCTTTCATCCCAAGGCACAACATTATTTCCTATGATTTTAGCGTAATCATTAAATTTATATTTAGTACTATCTATTTTTAAAAATTTATTGATATTAATGTTATCGCCAGCTTTAAAATGAGATTGGTTAGAACCAAAATAAAAAAATGTTAACGTTAAAAAAGAAACGCTAACTACTAATAAAAAAATAATTTTGTTGTTTGTTTTTGTCACAATATAATTTTAATCCAAAATTTTAAATTAATCTAGCTCCAATTTTTTGTATAATTATTGATGCTAATTCATTACCTTTTTCTAAACACGCTTTTTCTTCACTCTTGTTTATAAAACCATGAAGATAACCAGCTGCAAATAAATCTCCTGCACCAGTAAGATCTTTTACTTCGATATTTTTTTTACTATCACACTCATACAAATTTCCATTATTTATTGATAGACTCCCCTTTTCACCACGGGTTATTACTAAGATCTTGTTCAAACTTTTTCCAAATTCTATGACATCTTCAAAAGACTTTGCATCGATTAATGACATAATTTCTTGTTCATTAGCAAATATTATATCTAGTTTATTTTTAACCAATTCTAAAAAATTAGTTTTGTGTCTATCAACACAAAATTTATCTGATAATGAAATTGCAGATTTATTTGAAAGTGAAATGGCTTTATCAAATGCTTTTTTTGGATCACCTTTATCCCAAAGATAACCTTCTAAAAAGGCAATCTCTGAATTCTTAACTACTTTTTCATCTATATCTTTTTCACTGATTTTGCCCGCTACACCAAGATGTGTACACATTGTACGTTCTGCATCAGGAGTTATTAATACAATACAAACCCCAGTTGGAAATTCCTCTTTTTTTTTCTCATAATAATAATTAACATCTTTTAAAATTAAACTTTCTTCATACATTTTACCAAATGTATCGTCATTAATTTTGCCAATAAAAGCAACATCATTTTTAAGATGAGAAAGACCAACTATTGAATTTGCAACTGAACCACCAGCTATAGATTGCTCAATTTTTAGGTTTCTTAAAATATTTTCTAGCTCAATGTCTGAAATGAGTTTCATTGTGCTTTTTTCCAATTTATTTTGGGATAGAAAATCGTCTGAGACTTTGCAAATTAAATCTATTATTGCATTTCCTATTCCGACTACTTTGTGCATCAAATTTGATCTATTAAATTTTCTCTATTGTTATCAGGGTTATTTACATCTTTTGATACTGGATGGAAGCCAAGATTTGGTGGCTCAATGTTATTTATCATGGTCAAAAAATCAGTTTTAGTATTTAAATATTTTAATATATCTTTTTCTTCAAGCACAACAGGCATTCTTGAATGAATATTTTTCAACTCACTTGATGCTTCTCGGGTAATTATTGTGAACTCGAGATTTTCGTTTTTCTGATATAGACCTGCAAAATAAAGATTTGTATTATCTTTTTTGTAAATGAATTGAGGCGTCTTCTTATTATTTTCATCTTTTTTCCATTCGTAATATCCGCTGGCTGGTATTACACATCTATTTTTATTTAGTAAATTTTTAAAAGTTATTTTTTCTGTAACTGTTTCTAATCGAGCATTATTCAAAGGTTTAAAATCCGACATTTTTTTAGACCAGCTAGGTACCAAACCCCAAATAAAATTCGTTAATATTATTTCATTTTCATCCGCTTTAATTATTGGAAGAAGTGAGGTCGGATAGGCATTAAAGTTTTCACTATCATCCACACCCTCATTTTTATGAACTATTTTGTTTGTACTAGTAACAGGTTTTCTAATAACGTATCTACCACACATAATATCTGATGTTATTTAATCAATTTTTGCATGAAAAAGCAAAAATTATAATTAAGCTTTTTTAAATTTTATGGCTTTTTTTCTATCAGCATTCACTAATTTACAAATTTTGCATATTAGGCCATTACATCCTCTTGCGGTACAATACTCCCTCCCATAAAAAATAATTTGCAAATGTAATTTATTCCAACTTTTCTTCGGGAATAACTCTTTTAGATCATTCTCTGTCTGAACTACATTTTTTCCACTCGTTAATCTCCATCTTTGCGCTAATCGATGTATATGTGTATCTACTGGAAATGCTGGATACCCAAAACCTTGAGACATGACTACACTAGCTGTTTTGTGCCCAACACCTGGTAATTCTTCAAGCTTTTCAAAAGTGTTAGGAACTCGTCCATTATATTTTTCGAGAAGTATTTTGGATAGTAAATAAACACTTTTAGATTTATTNCNAAATAATCCAATTTTTTTAATTAATTTTTCAATTTTTTTCCTTCCAAGTTTCACAAAATGTATTGGCTTGTTATATTTTGGATAAATATCTTTAGTTACATTATTTACATTTACATCTGTGCATTGAGCTGACAANAGTACNGATATTAGTANTGTAAAATTATCCTTGTGATCCAATGGTGATGGTGTTTGANGATAAATTTTATTTAAAATTTNTTGTATTGNTTTTGCTCGTTTAAGTTTTTCAGNCTTATTGATCACGAATTTTTAGNANATCGTACATGTTNTACAAACCACTTCTTTTTTTTGATATCCATTTAACNGCATCTATAGCTCCGTCNACAAATATATCTCGAGTTTTAGCAGTATGTTTAATTTCNATAATTTCTTGGGGTGTTCTAAATATTACCGAATGTATTCCCCGAGCATTTCCTANTCTTCTAATAAAAAAGTTTATCTTGTTNCTNGTTACTTTTCCTTTTTTATTAAGGAATNTTTTACCTCTTANTTTTCTNAAATTCNCATTTCTTCCTTCAGCAATCGACTCTCCTAACATTAAAGCAGTTCCAGAGGGATAATCAACTTTATGTTTGTGATGTTCATCGTGGATTTCAATTTGAAATTTTTTGATGATCTTGTTTGATAAGATTTTACTCAAAAATTTCATAATATTTATTCCCAAACTCATATTACCAGATTTTAAAATTGCTGTTTTTTTAGCAGCTCTTTCAATCATTTTATTTTGGGCAACGGAAAATCCTGTTGTGCCAATTATAATTTTCTTCTTGAGCTTTACAGCAATTTTTAGAATTTCCATAGTACACTTAGGTCTAGTGAAATCTATAATAACATCTGAATTTCCAAGGGACTCTATTGAATTTCTCTCATAAACCAAATTTCCTTTTTTTATTTTTCTTTGTTCTGTGACACTTACTAATTTAATTGAATTTTCTCTTTTTACTCTCTTTACTAATAAGGACCCCATTCGTCCTAAACCACCACTGATGCTTACTTTAATTTTTTTCATTACTAAATTTTTTCCCAAAATTTTTTAGCTTTTTTGAAAAAGCTTTGATTTTCAGGATTGTTTTTAGAATCTTCCAATTTTCTAAATTTTTCAAGTAATTCTTTTTGTTCTCTGCTTAAAGATACTGGGGTTTCGACTTTAATTTGTAAATACAGATCTCCAAAACCTGAACTTCTTAACATTGACATACCTTTATCTTTTAGTCTTAGTTGTCTTCCAGACTGTGTACCAGAAGGTATTTTAACTTTGGCTTTAGTCCCATCAATACTTGGTACTTCAATTGTTGTACCTAATGATGCGTCCGCTAGTGAAATAGGAAGTTCGAAGTATAGATTCTCTTCTTCTCTTTGAAAAATTTCATGTTTATCAATACTTATATAAACATACAGGTCCCCATAAGTTCCACCTCTATAGCCTGCATCGCCTTTGCCTGATAATCTTATTCGTGTTCCGTCGTCTACACCTTTGGGTATTGTAATAGACAATGTTTTTTTTATTTTAGCAATACCAGCTCCACGACATTCTTTACAAGGTTTGCTTATTACCTCTCCTTCACCTCTACAGTCCGGACAAGTTTGTTGTACTGTAAAGAAACCTTGTCTTGATCTAACTTTTCCATAGCCATCACAAGTTCTACATGTTTCTGTTTTTGATCCATCGCTTGCTCCTGAACCAGAACATGAATTACATTTATCTGCCGAATTAATATTAAAACTAGTTTTTTTTCCTCTAAAGGCTTCTTCTAAAGTAATACGTACATTAATTTTTAAATCATTTCCTCTATTGGCCCTTGAAGTTTTTCTACCTCTCCCACGATTTGAACCCATGAAATCTCCAAAAAAATCATCAAATATGTCTGAGAAAGCATCTGAGTCAAATCCGCCAAAATCGTTAAAACCACCACTAGCATTTTGAAAAGCTGAATGGCCAAATTGATCATAACTGTTTTTCTTTTCTGAATTAGATAGTACTTGATAGGCTTCAGAAGCTTCTTTAAACTTTAATTCAGCATTTTTATCACCCGGATTTTTATCGGGATGATATTTCATGGCTAATTTTCTGTAAGCTGATTTTATTTCCTCTTTTGAAGCACTTTTGTTAACGCCTAACGTTTCGTAGTAATCGGCTTTAGCCATTTTGAATCCTTAACGTTCGGTAATTTAAGCGCTATCTTTTTTATCGTCTTTTACTTCTTCATATTCGGCGTCAACAACATCGTCTTTTTTATCTTTGTCATTATTTGATTTACCCTCTGGCTTAGCGCCTGCCTTACCTGTTTTTGCTTGCTGCTCTTTATATATAGCCTCGCCAAGCTTCATAGAAGACTGAACTAAAGTTTGTGTTTTTGATTTAATATCCTCGACATTATCAGATTTTATAGCATCTCTTAATGACTGAACATCTTTCTCAATAGCTGATTTTTCTTCTTTGCTAATTTTAGAACCATGTTCTTTTAAACTTTGTTCGGTAGATGCTACAAGAGAATCCGCTTGGTTTTTTGCATCAACTTCCTCTCTTTTCTTTTTATCCGCTTCTTTGTTTGTTTCTGCGTCTTTTACCATTTTTTCAATTTCTTCATCTGATAAACCGCCAGAAGCTTGGATCTGTATTTTTTGTTCTTTTCCTGTACCTTTATCTTTTGCAGAAACACTTACAATACCGTTTGCATCAATATCAAACGTCACTTCAATTTGTGGAATACCTCTAGGTGCTGGTGGAATTCCAGTTAATTCAAAATTGCCTAAAAGTTTATTATCGGCTGCCATTTCTCTTTCACCTTGAAATACTCTGATAGAAACTGCAGGTTGGTTATTTTCGGCTGTAGAAAAAACTTGACTTTTTTTTGTTGGAATAGTCGTGTTTTTTTCAATTAATTTAGTGACAACTCCGCCCAGGGTTTCGATCCCGAGTGATAATGGAGTCACATCTAGTAATAAAACATCTTTTACATCTCCTTGCAAAACTCCTGCCTGAATAGCCGCTCCCATTGCAACAACTTCATCGGGATTAACACTTTTACTTGGATCTTTCCCAAAAAAGTTTTTAACTGTTTCAACAATCTTAGGCATTCTTGTCATACCACCAACCAAAATAACTTCACCAATTTCCCCAGCTGACATTCCAGCATCTTTTAAAGCTGTCTTGCAAGGATTAATTGTTTTTTCAATTAAATCTGAAACAATTGACTCTAGTTTAGCTCTTGTAAGTTTTAATGTTAAATGTTTTGGCCCTGATTTATCAGCTGTAATAAAAGGTAAATTTATTTCTGTTTGAGTAGATGAAGATAATTCAATTTTAGCTTTTTCAGCTGCCTCCTTTAGCCTTTGTAAAGCTAATTTATCTTTTTTTAAATCAATTGCATTATCTTTTTTAAATTCACTAGCAAGGTAATCAACGATCTTTGTATCGAAGTCCTCACCACCTAGAGCAGTATCACCATTTGTAGATTTAACTTCAAAAACTCCATCACCTAGTTCAAGAATTGAAATATCAAATGTACCACCACCCAAGTCATAGACGGCCACAGTTTTAGCTTTTTTTTTGTCTAAACCATAAGCTAAAGCAGCTGCAGTAGGTTCATTAATAATTCTTTCAACTTCTAAACCAGCAATTTTTCCAGCATCCCTTGTTGCTTGTCTTTGAGAATCATTAAAATATGCAGGTACTGTTATGACTGCTTTCTTTACTTCAGCACCTAAATATTTTTCAGCAGTTTCCTTCATTTTCTGAAGAACAAAAGCTGAGATTTGGCTTGGTGAATATTTATTGCTTTTGGCTTCTACCCAGGCATCACCATTTTCAGATTTAATAATTTTGTAAGGTAAACTATCTATATCTTTTTTAACTGCAGCACCTTCAAATTTTCTACCAATTAATCTCTTCACAGCATACAGCGTGTTTTCGGGATTTGTTACACCTTGTCTTTTTGCCGACATCCCTACTAGCTTTTCATTTTCTGTAAAAGCTACTACCGAAGGAGTTGTTCTTGCACCTTCAACATTCTCAATTACCTTTGCTTCTTTGCCATCCATAACAGCAACGCATGAATTTGTCGTACCTAAATCTATTCCTATAATTCTAGACATAATTTTCTCCTAATCATAAATGATGTGGTAATTATCTTTGATTTTACAAGGTTAAAAAAAATATTTTTTTACTTAAAAAGACCTATTTTTTGGGCTTTTTAGCCACATAAACCAGTGAGGGTCTTAGTAATCTTTCATGGAGGTTATACCCTTTCTGAATTTCCTCAATGATTGTACCCTCTTCTTTCTCACTCTCTTTTTCGCCTATAGCTTGGTGAAAATTAGGATCAAATTTAGTGCCCACGCAGTTTATGTAAATAATATGATTTTGTTTCAATGTACTTTCTAAGTCTTTCTCTATTATTTCAATACCGCTTAAAATTTCTTTAAACTCGGGTGATTTAAATTTTTCATTATTTTTAAATAAGTTAAATGCTCTATGGAGATTGTCCGTTAGATTGAGAATTTGTAGAGCAAAAGACGAGGAGCCAAATTTTAATATATCTTCTTTTTCTTTTTCATGAATCTTTCTTAAATTCTCAGAATCAGCAAGTGCCCGCAGCAACCTATTATTTAGACCTTCGATTTTCTGTCTATTTTCTTCTAAGTCATTTTCCTTATTATTAGAAGCTTTTTCCTTAGTATTTTCTAACTCAGTTTTTTTATCATTATTTTTTACGTTTTTATCTGTCATAATCTATCTTTAATCTGTTAAATGGATATATAATGATGGTTTAAAAAAATCCAAGTTTAAATGATAAGAAAAAATAGAAAAAATATAGAATTTAGGCAATTAGAAATTGACAAAGGTTATATAAAGAATGCAGATGGATCATGTCTTATAAAGTTAGGAAATACTCATATTATTTGTACGGCTTCATACGAAAATAAAGTTCCAAGATGGCTAAAGGGTAGCGGTAAAGGATGGGTTACTGCTGAATATGGCATGTTACCAAGATCAACAAATGAAAGAATGAGACGAGAAGCAACTGTTGGCAAGGTTTCTGGAAGAACATCTGAGATTCAAAGATTAATAGGAAGAGCTTTAAGGTCGTCAATTGATTTAAATATTTTAGGAGAAAATTTAATTACTATTGATTGTGATGTTATTCAAGCTGACGGTGGAACAAGGACTGCTGCAATAACCGGAGGCTATATTGCTCTAAGTGAGTGTATAAAAATTATGCAAGTAAACAAAATTATAAACACAAAACCAATTAAAAATTATGTTGCTGCTATAAGTTGTGGGTATGTGAAAGGCGATTTTCTTTTAGATTTAGAGTATGAAGAAGATAGCACTGCAGATGTAGATGCTAATTTTGTAATTAATAGCAATCAAGAATTAATAGAGATACAATTAACATCTGAGAAAAAGGCTTGTTCTGAGGAGGAATTTAATTTTATGTTAGCTAGAGCAAAGAAAGCTATAGAAAAAAT
>PAFP01000048.1 GCA_002704185.1 Candidatus Pelagibacter sp. | reverse complement strand
GTTTTATTATTTCAATAATTGGAGTACTAGTATTTGTAGGATTGACAGCTTATGATACACAAAAAATCAAACATATGTATTATGCTGCTGATAGTGGCGAAGTCATGGGAAAAAAAGCAGTTATGGGAGCCCTTACATTATATCTAGACTTCATAAATCTTTTCATAATGTTATTAAGATTGTTTGGACAAAGAAGATAGATTTTAATTACCCGAACACCTTTTAGAACAGTATCTAACATTCTCCCAATTATTTCTCCATTTTTTTCTCCAAGTAAATTCTAGACCGCAAGAAGAACAATTTTTTTTTGGTAATTTTTTTTTTCTCTTTTTCATTTAATAATTTTTAAGTTTCTTTTTTGTAGAAAACTTACAGCACTTTTTAACTCATTTGTATTTTTAATAACTTTACCGTGTTGATCTTTAACTTGATATTTAAACTCTTTTTTACCCTTAAGTATTTTAATAATTTGTAATAGAGGTTTTTCCGATGATCTTCTATAAATATCAAAGCTAATTAAATTTTTATTAATATAAAAAGCGTAATCTTTCCATTCACCTTTAGAGACCATTTTTCCATAGAGGTTAAGAATTTCACCAAGTTCATGTTTATTAAAAAAGTTTTCATTGGTTATTTCACTATTTTTTATTAATTTGTAATTAAACATTTGTAACTTTAAATTTTTCAATTATTTTTATTTGAAATAAAGTAAAAACGAAGGTAATTGGCAAGATACCAAAAACTTTAAACTTTACCCATAAATCTTCTGATTGCGTTCTCCAAATAATTTCATTTAATAATGCTAAAAAAATAAAAAAATAAATCCATCTATCGGTTAATATTTTCCATCCTTCGTCTTTTAATTTAATAGAGTTCTCTAAAAGTGATTGAAGTAAAGATTTTTTAAGAAAAAACTTGCTGTAAATTAATACCAATGCAAACAAAATATTTATAATGGTAGGTTTCATATAAAAAAAAATTTTATTATCAAAATAAAGTGTTAATCCACCAAAAATTGAAACAAGAGCGGCTCCTATTAGAGGCATTGGAGAAATTTTATTTTCAATATAGTACATGAGTACTACTGATATTAATGTTGCGATTATTAGGGGCAATATAGCTCCAGTCATTCCATATTTTTTATAAAAAATAAAAAATATTAGTAATGGTCCAAAGTCTGATATAATCTTAATAAATTTGTTCATGAAACTATTAATAATAATTTTTTTTTTACTATTTTGCAAAAACTTAATAGCAAACGAATATAATTTCAAAATATCTGCTTTAAATGTACCATTTGCCTCAATTTCTTTGAATTTTGATACAAATAAAATATCAACCAAAATTAAAAGTAAAGGTTTTGTGGGGTTTTTTTACAAGTTTGAGACATTGGCTTCTTCATTATTTGTAAAAAATACAGTTGAATATAATTACAAGCGAATAAAAAAAAATTATGAGAAAAAATTATATGCTTTTATTACACATGGTAATGCTCAAAATAATTTCCCAAACTTAAAACATAGACATGGCTATTCAAAAATAATTAAATCGGATTTAAATAATGTAATCGACCCTCTCACAGCCGTTAAACAAATTTTAAAAACAGGTTATAAAAAGTGCAATTTTAAAAGTAAAATATTTGATGGCGAAGAAATTTACATTTTAAAATTAATTGACAATCAAATAATCAAAAATAGCTATAAGGTGTGTACTTTAAAATATCAAACTGTTTCGGGCCACAAGTTAAAACGTGAAAAAAAGCTGAATAATCTCAAGTTACATATATATTATCCACTCGATAGTTCTGATATTTCAAATATTTATTTCAAAACTACAATAAAAAGCTTACCTCTTAAAATGATATCCACGACAAAATAATATCTTGATTTTTATATTTAGATAATTATCTATAAATCTATAAATGTTAAAAAGTCTTAAAAAAGCTAAATTCTCAATAGGTGAAGTAGTAAGACACAGATTATTTGATTTCAGAGGTGTCATTTACGATGTAGATTTTGAGTTTAATAATTCAGAAGAATGGTATCAGTCAATTCCGAAAGATGTGAGACCAAAAAAAGATCAACCATTTTATCATCTATTAGCTGAAAATGAGGAAATTACTTATGAAGCTTATGTTTCAGAGCAAAACTTATTGTTGGATGATAGAAACGAGCCAATAAGCCATCCGTTAATTAAAGAAATATTCAAAGGTCAAGGCCGGGATGGACTATATTTAAAATCATCGAACTAGTTTGCCTTAAATTAAACAATTTTCACACATCGAACTGACAAAAAAAGGTTTTATAACTTGATTAATTGTCCAGTTCGGAGTTTTCTGTCCCAATCTCCCTTCTTCGAGCTGGACAAACTTTGTCACATTAAAATTATCAAATAATAAGTCCATAATTTCATGATGAAAGATATTTTTAATAGTAGAAAAATTATAAATATTCATAACAGTTATTTAGATTTACTAAAAATAATTTTCTTAATCTTATTAATAATTGGTTTATCATTGTCTTTTTTTTATTCACCAGCCGACTATTTACAAGGTGAAACTGTTAGAATTATGTATGTGCATGTTCCTTCATCGTGGTTGGCACTTATGATTTTTTCTACGATGAGCGTATGTTCTTTAATTAGTCTAATTTTCAAATTTAGAATTTTTACGATATTCACTAAAAGTCTAGCACCAATAGGATTTACATTTTCTTTAATATCAATTTTCACAGGATCACTCTGGGGACAACCAACATGGGGCACTTTTTGGACTTGGGATGCAAGATTGACCTCTATGATGTTATTAGTCTTTCTATATATTTTTTATATTATGAGCTGGGTTTTTATAAAGAATATTTTTACTGCTGAGAAAATTTCATCTCTTATTTCAATTTTTGGATTAGCAAATATACCTTTAATCAAGTACTCAGTCATATGGTGGAACACATTACATCAACCTGCAAGTATAAAATTTTTAGAAAAAAGTACCATTCATCAAAGTATGCTGACACCATTAATATTAATGTTTTTTGCCTTTGTTTGTTTTTCATTGATGGTTTTTTTAATAAGGTTTAAAGTTGAGAGTTTTAAATTAAGAGTATTAAGGGAAAAAAAATAAATTATGAAAATTAGTGAATGTTAATAACAAAAAACACACATAAAAGATTAATGATTTTTTTAGTGTCATTAATTACTTTTCTTATTATTTTTAAATTTTTGTTTAATACATTGAAAAGTAACACTATCTACTTTTTCTCTCCAAGCGAAATATCGAAATTAACCAAATTACCTGATAAAAAAATTAGGTTAGGTGGTATGGTTAAAAAAAACTCTATTACTGAAAATAGAGATAAATACGAATTTATAATAACAGACTTCAATCAAGAAATCTCAGTCGTTTATTCAGGTATACTGCCAAACCTTTTTGTTGAGGGCCAAGGAGCTGTGGTAGAAGGAAAGTTAGTTTCTAGAAAATATTTTGTTGGAACTAAAATTCTGGCAAAACATGATGAAAATTATATGCCCAAGGAAGTTGCTGATAGTTTAGAACAAATCAATANTTTTAAAAAAAATAAATGACAAATATTATTGGAAATTTACTAATTTTTTTTTCTTTATCCTCTTCTTTTGCCTCAGTGTATTTTTATTTTAAAAAAAAGTTTTCTCTTTTTCTTAAATCTTATCTATTAAGTTGTTTGTTATGTTTCTCTAGCTTTTTATTTTTGATTTATTGTTTCGTAATCTCAGACTTTTCGATAAGTGCAGTATATCAAAATTCACACTCAACTAAGCCACTGATTTATAAAATAGCTGGTTCTTGGGGAAATCATGAAGGAAGTATGTTATTATTCGTTTGTATAATTGCAATTTATGGTTCTTTATTTTTTTATTCGTCAAAGAATATCGAAACTAACTTTAGAAATTTAACAATTTTTTTTCAAAATATATTAAAAATAATATTTTTGCTTTATCTATTTTTCTTATCTAATCCTTTTGATTATATTTTCTCTAACCCTACAGAGGGTTTAGGTCTGAACCCGATCTTACAGGATCCCTTATTGTTAATACATCCGCCTTTTTTGTATTTCGGTTACATAGGATTCTCATTAGTTTTAAGTTTAGTTTTGTCAGGTTTAATAAAAAATTTCTTTGATAAAGAATGGGCGTCGTTATCAAAAAATTGGGTGATTGTTTCCTGGGTTTTTTTAACAATAGGTATATTGTTAGGATCAATATGGGCATATTATGAATTAGGCTGGGGAGGTTACTGGTTTTGGGACCCTGTAGAAAATGCATCATTAATGCCGTGGATACTTTCTGTCGCTTTAATACATTCAATGTTAATCATGGAAAAAAATAATACATTTAAATCATGGACAGCTTTACTAGCAATTTTTACTTTTTCATTAAGTCTATTTGGAACTTTTTTAGTACGATCAGGAATATTAAATTCCGTTCATACTTTTGCTAATGACCCTGAAAGAGGATTGTTCATATTAGGTATTATAATATTTATAATATTTTTTTCTTTACTGATTTTTATTTTGAAAACAAATTTTACTGATGAAAAAAAAAATGTAGTATTTTTAAGTAAAGAAAATTTTTTGATGTATAACAATTTATTTTTAATTTTCTTTTTACTTGTAGTTATTATAGGGACTCTTTACCCTATAGTTCTTGCGACTTTTTCAAATGAAAATATCTCAGTTGGACCATTTTATTATAATACAATTTTAGCTCCGTTCGTTTTTATTTTTTTATTTTTAATGGGAACGGGGCCAATGATGAAATGGTACAAAAACGAATTTAAATCTAAAGTAAGTTTAATTGTTAGTGCGGGTTTAATATCTTTAATATTGGTCCTAGTATCGAGTTACATCCCTAAAAAAATAAATATTATATATGTATTAGGTCTCTTTTTTTCATTCTACTTAATCTCTGCTACTATCTATGAAATAGCTTTATGCAATACCTTAATAAAAATTAAGCAAAATCTAGGTAGGAATTTATCACATTTAGGATTTGGACTTTTAATTATGTCGATAACTTTAAATAGTTTTTTTTCTAAAGAGTATAATTTTATGATTAATTTAAACGAAAAATTTACATCTGATGATATTGAAATTTTATTTGAGGATTTTAAGATAACAAAACAATCAAATTTTGATCAGTTTTCTACGAAATTTAAAATTAGTAAAGACAAAGAGACGATTATTTTAAGACCATCTATTAGAAAATATAATCAACCTGAACAATTAACATCTGAAATATCAATTAAGAATACTCTTCTAAAAGATTTTTACTTAGCTATTAATTACTCTTCAATAGGTGAACGAAGGTTAATTGGCGCAAGATATTATGAAAATTTTTTCATTTTGGGTATCTGGATTTCAAGTTTAATAATTATTTTTGGAGGTGTATCGCGCCTTGTTTTTAGAAAATGAAAAAGAATAAAAAATTATTTTTTTTATTTATTACAACTTTAGTTGTATCTACAATTTTTGTGTTTGTAGTCTTGACAAACCAAAAACATTTACCTTCCGCTACAATCGGTACTATTATAGAGCCATTAAATGGATATTTAGTTACAGACATAAAACAGGAAAAAATTTTATTAAATAGAAAATTTAAAAATGAAAAATTTATAATAAATATTTTTTCCTCTTGGTGCGTACCTTGTCGTGAAGAACATAAATATTTATTAAAACTTAAAAATAACAATATTAAGGTAGTAGGTATCAATTATAAGGATAATAAAAGAAATATGTCCATATTTCTCAAAGAACTTGGAAATCCCTATTATGCTATCGTCAACGATAAAGATGGATATCAAAGTATAAAGTTGGGTGCTTTTGGTGTGCCCGAGACTTTTATTATTGATGAAAATAAAAAAATAGTTTTAAAGCAAATTGGTCCAATAGATGATAGTGTTTATTATAAATTTTTGAAGGTGATTGCGAAATGAAATATTTTCTTATAACAATCATTTTTCTATTTTCATTTGAGACATTTGCTGATGATAAAATAAATTCTAAAGTGATTGAAATATCAAAAAATCTGAGATGTCTTGTTTGTCAAGGTCAATCTATAAATGATTCAGACTCCGATTTTGCTTTAGATGTCAAAAAATTAGTTAAAAAAAATCTTGAAGAAGGCAAAACTGATAAAGAAATATATAGTTATTTGAAATTAAAATATGGTGATTGGATATTATATAAAACTCCTTTTAATTTAAGAACAATATTGTTATGGCTTTTACCTATAATTATAATTTTATTTGGAATGAAATTAATCTTTAGAAGAACTAAATTTGAATAATAAAAACTGTCATAAATTTAGAAAAAAAAAGTTACCAGGAGATGAACACAAGAGGAATGTTTGCGAAGTTTGCGGTTACATAGATTATAAAAGTCCGCAAGTTGTTGCAGGATCTATTGTAACATACAAAAATAAGTTTTTGCTTTGTAAAAGAGCCATACATCCTGGTCATGGATTATGGACTTTGCCTTCTGGATTCCTTGAAAGTAATGAAAGTGTAGAGGCTGGCGCTAAAAGAGAAGCAAAAGAAGAGGCTTGTATAAATATTAAAATACAAAAATTATTTGGCATTTACTCCATAAAAAAAAGAAATATTATACAGGTTATTTTTTTATCAAATATTTCAACAAGTTTTTGTAAACCAGGAATTGAAAGCTTGGATGTAAAATTATTTAATTATAAAGAAATTCCATGGCGAGAGTTGGCTTTTCCAAGTGTAAAATGGGCTTTAAAAAGATTTAATGATTATAAAATGGGTAAAAAATTGCCTTTTATGGCTGAGGATTAAGCTTTTTTTTTTGATCAAATGCTGTAAACCTTACATACATATGAAAAAATTGCTAGCCATAGCATCGCTAATATTTGTTACGAGCGCTAATGCTCAAGGACTAAAAGTAGCTATTGGAAATTTTGATTTTAGTGATGATGGAATGAGATCGTCAATGGTTGAATTAAATTATGATTTTGGAAGAAGTAATGATTATGGGGTTTTAAAACCTACTACTGGAGCTTTCATAACACAAGACTCTGCTTCATATGCATACATTGGTGGAAAAGTAGATTTTAAACTAGGACCATTTGTTTTATCGCCAAGCTTTGGTCCGGGCTATTATGATCAAGGAGATGGGAAAGATTTAGGTCACGAACTTGAATTTAAATCTCAAATTGATCTTGGCTTTAATTTTGGACAAAGTTCTAACTTGTCTTTTGGATACAGCCATTTATCAAATGCAAGTTTAGGCGATAAAAACCCAGGTGCAAACAGTTATTCGTTTAGCTTATCCCATATTTTTTAAACAATGAAACTATCTGACTGTCATAATGTCGATGACTTTAGATTACTTGCAAAGAAAAAATTACCAAGTCCAATATTTCATTATATTGATGGTGGTGCTGATGACGAAATTACATTAAAAAGAAACACCGATTCTTTTAATAAATGTGATCTAATTCCCAATGTATTAACTGACGTTAGCAAAGTTGACTTATCAACTACAGTATTAGGACAAAAGATAGATTTTCCATTATTTCTATCACCGACAGCAATGCACAGAATGTATCACCACGAAGGTGAGAAAGCTACTGCGCAAGCAGCAGAAAAATTTGGAACGTATTTCAGTTTATCCACGATGGGAACAACAAGTATCGAAGAAGTATCAAACGCATCAGGTGGTCCAAAAATGTTTCAGTTGTATATTCATAAAGATCAGGGCTTAACTGATAACTTGATAGATAGATGTAAACGTTCAGGTTTTAAAGCAATTTGTTTAACAGTTGATACAATAGTTGCAGGGAATAGAGAAAGAGATCATAGAACAGGTTTTGCAACACCACCTAAATTAACTATGTCCAGCTTGTTAAGTTTTGCATCACATCCTAATTGGAGTCTCAACTATCTATGTAGAGAAAAGTTTGAACTTAAAAATGTTTCGCACATGACTAAAAAAGGAAGTAGTATTGAAATGTCAGTTATGGATTATATCAATCAACAATTTGATAGAACCATGAACTGGAAACACGCTGAATATGCAATCAAAAGATGGAATGGTCCTTTCGCTTTGAAAGGCATAATGTCAGTTGAGGATGCCAAAAGAGCAATTGATATTGGCGCCAGTGCAATTATGATTTCAAATCATGGTGGTAGACAACTTGATGGTTCAAGATCTCCATTTGACCAATTACAAGAAATAGTTGATGCAGTTGGAGATAAAATAGAAATTATATTAGATGGTGGTGTTAGAAGAGGCACGCATGTTTTAAAAGCACTATCTCTTGGAGCTAAGGCATGTTCAATGGGAAAAGCGTATTTATATGCATTAAGCGCTGGTGGAAAAAAAGGAGTTGAAATGCTTTTAACCAAAATGAAAAATGAAATAGAGAGAGATATGACTTTAATGGGATGCAGAAGCGTTAAAGAATTAAACAAAAATAAAATAGCATTTAGATAATTCAATGAAGATATCAAAAAGTTATTCTCGGCTGGGAACTGAGTCGGCTTTTGTAATTTTATCCAAAGCTCAGAAACTAGTTAGTGAAGGAAAAGAAATTATAAATTTAGGTATTGGACAGCCAGATTTCAAAACACCAGATCATATAATTAGTGCTTGTAAAAAAGCCTTGGATGATGGTCATCATGGGTATACAGAACCAAATGGAGTGCTTGAATTAAGAAAAGGTGTATCAAGATACATACATAAGCATTATAAAGCACAAGTAAATGCATCAAGAATATTAATTACTCCAGGTGGTAAACCAACAATTTTTTTTACAATGATGTTACTAGGAGAACCAGGTTATGAAATTATTTATCCTGAACCTGGATTTCCAATATATGAGTCAATGATTAATTATTCGGGCGCAAAACCTGTGCCAATGTTTTTAAAGGAACAGAATGACTTTTCTTTTAAAGCTGATGAAGTTTTAAAATTAATAAAAAAAATACAAAATTGATAATAATAAATAATCCGCAAAATCCTACTGGGGCACTGATTGATGAAAATGAAATAAAAAAATTAGTTCAAGGACTAAAGAAATACCCAGACGTATGTATCTTAAGTGATGAAATTTACTCTAGGCAAATTTATGATGGTAAAAAAATGCCAACTTTTTTAAATTATCCTGAGATTTATGAGAGATTAATAGTTTTAGATGGCTGGAGTAAATCGTACGCAATGACCGGCTGGAGGCTTGGATGGAGTGTTTGGCCAGATAAATTAATTGAAAAAGTCACTAGGTTAGCGATTAATAGTTATTCGTGTGTTCCAGCTGCAAATCAAATCGCTGCATTGGCGGCCTTAGAGGGATCTGACGAATTTATAAATAATATGATGAACGAATTTTCAAAAAGAAGAAAACTAATAGTAAATGGATTAAATAATTTAAAAGGTATAAAATGTAATAATCCAGGCGGAGCTTTTTATGTATTTCCAAATGTAATAAATTCCGGGTTGAATGGTGAGCAATTTTCCCAAAAATGTTTGGATGAGGCAGGTGTGGCAATTGTTCCTGGAACCAGTTTTGGCAAATCATGCGTAAATTACGTACGATTTAGCTATGCGAATAGCTATGAAAATATTGAAAAAGCATTGGAGAAAATCGCAAAAATTATTTAATATATAACTATTATGGTTTTACATTTACCAGAAGCTGATCAGATAATAATAGATAAGAAATCTTCAATTGTAAAAGAATTGAAGATGTATACGAATAACGTTTTGTTCGATAATGACGAATTAAGACCGTATGAAACTGATGGACTTAATGTATATAAGCAAAAGCCGCTTGCCGTGGTGTTGCCAGAGAATACGCAAGAAGTATCTAATATTTTAAATTATTGCCACAAGAATAATATAAAGGTTGTACCAAGAGGCGCTGGAACAGGTCTCTCCGGAGGATCTTTACCATTAAAAGATTGTGTACTCATGAGTATGGGAAAGTTTAACAAAATCATAGAGAAAGATTTTAAAAATAGATGTGTCGTAACACAGCCTGGTGTTACAAATTTAGCAATAACTCAAGCTGTTCAGGATCAAGGATATTATTATGCGCCAGATCCATCTAGTCAATTAGCATGTTCAATAGGTGGTAATATTGCAGAAAATTCTGGTGGAGTGCACTCACTAAAATATGGAACAACTACAAATAACGTTTTAGGTATTGAGATTGTGTTGATGGATGGAACTATACTTCGTGTAGGAGGTAAACATTTAGACTCAGAGGGCTACGATCTTTTAGGAATTTTTATAGGATCGGAAGGTCTATTAGGAGTTGTTACTGAAGCTACAGTTAAAATATTAAAAAAACCAGAGGCAGTTAGAGCAGTTTTAATTGGATTTAATTCTATAGAGGATGCGGGTAGTTGCGTGTCAGATGTTATATCGAAGGGTATTGTACCTGCTGGGATGGAAATTATGGATAAGCCACTTATTATTGCTACAGAAAATTATGCGAAAGCAGGTTATCCTAGAGATGTAGAAGCTCTTCTAATTGTTGAGATCGACGGTACCGCTAGTGAAGTAGAAGCAATGATTCAAAAAGTTTTGGATATAGCTAAGATGAATAAGGCAAGTTATAATAAGGCAAGTGATAGCGACGAAGAAAGAATGAAGTTTTGGAAAGGTAGGAAAGCAGCATTTTCAGCTTGCGGGGTTATATCACCTGATTATATCTGCATGGATGGATCGATACCAAGAAATAAATTAGCAAATGTTTTAGGTTATATTAATAATCTTTCTAAGAAATATGGTTTACGAGTAGCAAATTGTTTTCATGCTGGTGACGGAAATTTACATCCACTAATTATGTTTGACTCAAATGACCCGAATGAATTAAAAAAAGCTGAAGATTTTGGTGCGGACATTTTAAAATACTGCGTTAAAGTAGGTGGAGTTTTATCTGGCGAACATGGTATTGGAGTTGAAAAAAGAGAATTAATGTGTGAAATGTTTAATAATAACGACATACAACAACAACTAAATTTAAAAAAAGCTTTTGATGATAAGAATTTGTTAAATCCTGGTAAGGTTTATCCTATTCTTCATAGATGCGCAGAGGAAGGAAGAATACATATTCACAAAGGTAAAACTAAATTCCCTGACTTACCAAGATTTTGATGAATGATATTTACTCTCCGGTATCAGAAAAAGAGGTAAGTGATTTCATATATGAAAGTTATCAGGAAAATTCGCCAATAGAAATAGTAGGCCAGAATTCAAAAAAAATTGGGAGAATCATACAGTGCTCTAAAACTCTGTCTTTAGAAAAAATAAATGGAATTATAGAATACTACCCTGAGGAACTATATATAAAAGTTAAAGTAGGAACCTCTTTAGAAGAAATTGAAAATGCGCTTGAAACCAAAAATCAAACTTTTGGATTTGAACCAATAGACTTAGGTTATTTGTATCATGGTAAATCTCATGGAGGAACAATCGGGGGAGTAGTTGCATGTAATTTATCAGGCCCCAGAAGATTTAAAGTCGGTTCATTGAGAGATCACTTACTCGGATTTAAAGCAATAAACGGTATTGGTGAACAAATCAAATCCGGAGGCACAGTAGTTAAAAATGTAACTGGATATGATCTAAGTAAACTAGTTAGTGGATCATACGGTACTTTATGTGCTTTTACAGAGGTGACTTTAAAAGTATTACCTAAATATGAATATCAAGAGACTTTTTGTATGTATGGGTTAAATTACGATGGGGCGATAGATTTTTTCTTAAAAGCAATGGATACATCTTTAGAAATTTCCGGAGCATGTTACTACCCTGATAATAATACAAGTTTTTTTAGGTTAAATGATATAAAGCAAAATATTTCGATTTTTTCATTAAGGGTAGAGGGACCCAAAACCTCAGTGCAAGAAAGAGTTCAACAATTGAAGAAAATCTTTGTTAATGAGGACTTTTCAATTCTCGATATATTTCAATCTAAAGCATTTTGGAGTTTAAGTAAAAATTTAGATGCATTCAAAAATTCTAGTGAAATTGTATGCAAAATATCTTTACCTATAACAAAAACTTCTGAATTCTTGAATAAATTTTCAAATGATATTAGATATTTTATTGATTGGGCTGGTGGATTAATATGGATATCAGCAAGAGATAATGAGATAATTTCAAAGATGAGGATATTTGCTGTGAAAAATAATGGTCATCTTACAATTTATAAAGCAGAAGCGAATTTCAGAAGAACTGAAGAATTTTTAACTTATGGTGACACAAATCTAAAAATATTATCATCAAAAATAAAAAAAAGCTTTGATCCAAAATTGATTTTAAATCCAGGTAAAATGTATGCAGGAGTATAATGCAAACAAACTTTAAAAAAAACCAACTTCTTGATCCAGAAATTAATACATCTGAGCAAATATTAAGAAAATGTGTGCATTGCGGAATGTGCAATGCAACTTGCCCAACATATCAAATTCTAGGTGACGAGTTAAGTGGACCAAGGGGAAGGATATACTTAATTAAAGATATGTTAGAGAATAATAAACCTGCTACTGAAAAAATTACTAAGCATATTGACCAATGTTTATCTTGTTACGCTTGTTTGACCACTTGTCCTGCAGGTGTAGATTATTTACACTTAATAGACCACGGAAGAAATCATGTAGAGCGGACTTATAAAAGACCTTTTTTTCAAAGAACACTGAGAAATATTCTGGCAATTATTTTACCTAACCCTAACTTATTTAAACTGGTTGGTTTTATTACTAATATTTTTAGACCATTAATGTTTTTAGCTCCCAAAAAAATTAAAGATATGGTTAAATTCATGCCGAAGACTTTTCCAAGTTCAAAATTGCCGAATAACTCAGTTTTTAAACCTAAGTCAAAAGTAGTTTCCAAAGTTGCATTATTAACTGGTTGTGTTCAAAAAGCTATATCCCCTGAAATTAATGACTCTTCAATTAATATTTTAACACGACACGGTATTGAAGTTCATATATTAAAAGACATTAGATGTTGCGGATCACTAACACATCATATGGGTAAAGAAGAATCTGCTCACAAATTAATTGAATTCAATATTTTAAAATGGCATGAGCTTTATGAAAAAGAAAATCTTGATGCAATTTTAGTAAATACATCAGGATGCGGAACAACATTGAAAGACTATGGATTTATTTTTAGAAATCATCCAGATTCTAAATTTAGAAAAAAAGCTAGGATGATCAGTAAATTGTGTAAAGATATTACGGAATATCTAGATCAGTCTATTAAACTTAATTTTATAGAAACATCAAATAAGAAAAAATATAGAGTTGCATATCATTCTGCATGTTCAATGCAGCATGGACAAAAAGTACATGAACAACCTATAAATTTACTAAATAAAACTGGAAATCACATTTACGAAATACCAGATGGCCATATATGTTGCGGATCGGCTGGTACTTATAATTTAATGCAATCGGAAATAGCAGAAGAGTTATTAAATCGAAAAGTGAATAATATAAAAAAAATAAATCCAGATATTATAGCTACGGGGAATGTAGGTTGTATAAAACAAATATCAATGGGTACAAGTATTCCAATTTTACATACAGTCGAACTTTTAGATTGGTACACAGGGGGTAAAAAACCTGAATCAATAAAAGTATGAAAAAAATTTTCATAACCAGAAAACTTCTAGATAAAAATTTTAGCTATATTAAAGAAAAATTTAAAGTAGTTCATAACCAGGACGATAAAAATTTTTTGGATAGTGATATTATAAGGTTATCGTCTGATTGTGATGGTATCTTAACATTCCCAAATAATAATTTTCATACAGATTTATTAAAAAAATTACCATCAAATATAAAAATTATTGCAAACTATGCTGTTGGATTTGGAAACATAGATATTGATACTGCAAAAGAAAAGAAAATAATTGTTACTAACACACCTGAAGTTTTAACAGATGCAACCGCAGAGATTTCAATACTTTTATTATTAGGTGCATCAAGAAGAGCGTATGAGGGTAGAATTTATGCCGAAAATAAGAGTTGGGAATGGTCAGCAGATTTTTTAATAGGTAAACAAATGACAAACAAGAAACTAGGTATTTTAGGTATGGGTAGAATTGGAAGAGCGGTTGCAAATATTGCAAGGGGTTTTGGTATGGAAATTCATTATCATAATCGAAGTAAGTTGTCTGAAAAATTGGAGAATGGTGCAATTTTTCATGAACGTTTAGAAGATTTATTAAGACATAGCGAATTTTTATCAATTAATTGTCCAGGAGGCAAAACCAATACAAATTTAATTAATAAAGATACTTTAAAGTATCTTCCCGATGGAGCTGTAATTGCTAACGCAGCAAGAGGAGAAATAATTAATGATGAAGATATGATTCAAGCAATAAAAAATGGAAAAGTATTTGCTTTAGGACTGGACGTTTATAATGGCGAGCCACTAATTCATGAAGAGTATTTAAAATTAAAAAAATTATTTCTTTTGCCTCATCTCGGCAGCGCAACTACAAAAACAAGGATTGCTATGGGAGAAAGAGCTATAAATAATCTGGATCAATTTTTAAATAAATCAAATAAACCTTTAGATCAGGTAAATTAATCAACTTCAGGTTGTTAGTAACGACTTTTTTTTCGAGACTCATTATAAAAGATTTGGTTTAATATTATCAGTTAAATTTAACTAACATGGGGGAGAAAAACATGTCAAAAAAAAACATTGCGTCTAAGTCTAGACGTAAATTTTTTAAAGCAGCAGCAGTTACAGGTGCAGCAGCAGCAGCAACAGTTGCTATGCCTAATGTTGCAGCTTGGTCAGCGGGACACGCAAAAAGTGTTAAGCTGAAAATGCAAGCAGCATGGCCATCAGGAGCAAATATCTTTTTTGAAATGGCCGGTGATTATTGCAAAATGGTTAAGGAAATGTCAGGTGGAAGCCTGTCAATTGACTTACAACCAGTTGGAGCAGTAGTTAAGACAAAAGAAATAGGACAAGCAGTAAGTTCTGGAGTTGTTGATATGGGTCACTGGGTGACAGCATATTGGTATGGAAAAAATCCAGCAGCTTCTCTTTTCGGAACAGGTCCTTCATACGGAATGTCATCACAGGAAGTTATGGCATGGATTGAGTATGGTGGAGGAAGAAAACTATATGACGAAACACTTGCAAAAGTAGGTTATAATTATATTGGTTTCTTTCATATGCCTATGCCAGCACAGCCTTTTGGATGGTTCAAAAAGAACGTAACAAAAGTCTCTGATGTTAAAGGAATGAAGTATAGAACAGTAGGTTTGGCTACAAACGTTTTAACAGCAATGGGAATGGTCGTAAGACAATTACCAGGTGGTGAAATTCAACCAGCTATGAAAACTGGTTTGATTGA
>PAFP01000047.1 GCA_002704185.1 Candidatus Pelagibacter sp. | reverse complement strand
AATGGTATAGTAGAGTTTCTTTTTAAACTTCTATAAAGTTTTGAAACATAATCTGGCGTATAGAAACCATCAAAATATACAGTACATATCTTAAGCATATTTTCTCCAAACTATATCAAAATCTTTACAAATACAATGTACAATTTTTGCATTATCAGGTATAAACTTTTGTTTATCAAAAAAATAATGCCATTGATTATCTAGCCATTGTATATTTACTTTATTTGTAATTGATTTGTATGAAAATATTGTTTCATTGTCATATCTAAACATATCAATAATATTTTGTGGATATAAACCACTTTTATCATTTCTTAATTTTGTCATTAATGATATTGTTTCTGAAAAATCGCCAAAAAAATTTAATTTTAAAATGTCGTCTCTATTTGCTCCAATAATACCCGTATTAATAACATCATTATTAGGACTATAATCTCCATCTAGTAACATTGCTTGACAGTTATAATATTTGGCTGATGGACTTCTAATACTATGATTAACTGTACTTTTTTTTATAACGTGTTCGTTATTATTGTAAACACAAATACCTTTAGACAGGTCCCACTTATCAAAAAAAGATTCATTAGTTATAGGTACTGCGTCAAAATCTAAATATAATATATCATTATATCTTTTCGTTAAAAAATACAATAAATGTATCTTATAAAAGTTTATTATCTCATATCCTGTTAATTCAGGAAAATCATTCAATAGATTTTTTTCAAACATTTGATATTGTTTGTCATATTCAAACATTATAAAATCAGCACCTATTTTATTAGCATATGATTTTTTATTTTCTATTAATTTTTTATAATGTGTTTTAAATGCATTTACTGTTTTAAATGCTTTTTCTTTTGTATCGTTTTTATTTTTAGAGTTACCATAATGTTCTTTTACAGGAACATCAACGTACAAACTATAAATTACTTTACTCATATTTACCAATCAATAAAAATCTAATGCCTCTATCATCTTTTATTTCATCTTCTATTAAAATTTTTGCATTGTCAGGTAGTTGTTTTTTAAAATCATTCAAATCATACACACAATTGATATGTCCTTCTATACTTAACATATTATTAGATTGATAAGCAAAATAAGCTTTAGTATTTAAATTTAGTTCTTTCATTGGACGCATATGTTCGCAAGAGGTATTAATAATTAAATCTGATTTTTCTACTCTTTGAAAATGTTTACCTAAATCAAAAACATCTGCTGTTATAAAATCTACATTTTTATAATGATTAAATAATCTGTTTTTTGCAATTCTAATAACATTATCATCTAAATCTATTAAAGTAATTTTTTTTACTTCTTTAAATGCTGGTATTAATATACTGCCATACCAACCACCTAAAATAACTATTTCTGAACTAGTCTTTAATATTAATTGATCTCTAATGTGTTTTATTAATCTCTCTTTAGATTTAAATTGATTAGGACTAAATGAATCTAATAGATCACTATTGTGCCTAGACTCTGCCATTATGTTTTTAAATAATTGTAAATCTATATCCATTTTACAATCTCATTTATTTCAGGTTTTATATCCCAAGTTTCTTTTCCCCAACTTTTTAAATCATCACGCCTATATCTTTCAGCATAACCACAAGATATCATTGTAATAGGTCTTGTATTGATATTTAATAAACCAACTTTGTGCCAATCTTCTACACGTCTTTTAAAACAAGAGTTGTAAGACATATCTAAACCAAAATCAAGTAAATAATTTGTTAAATTGGCAGCGAAAATACCCACTTCAACTGCCACAGAGTCAATTATTTTTTCTATATGACTTTCAAAACCTTGATCATAAAAATGTCCTTCTTTTACTTTTTGCTCATAAAAACGATTTGGTTTGGAAACTCTACTATGTATTGTTATTAAATATGAATTATTTTTTATATGTGCATAATAAGGATTTTCAACTCCATTTTGTGTTTTGGTGGTTAATTTTTCTTCTACAGCTTTATCTTCAGCTCTTTTATGTGATTTGACACACAAACTATGTATAGCCTGTTTTTCTATTTTTTTATCAGGTCCCCAAACTATTACTTGATATGCCATAGCATTATTTTTAGAAGGAGAAGTTTTCCAAGCTTTCCACAATGCTTTTTCTATTAACTTCTTAGGAGGTATTTTTTCACTATAAGTTTTGACGTGTTTTCTTTTTTGTTCTAATAAATCAAATGTACTCATTTTTTTAAAATCTTATCATTTATAACTAATACATCTAATGCTGTTCGTTTAAACGTTCTAATAGCTTGCTCAGGTGTTTCTACTATCGGTTCCTGAAAATTAAAACTTGTGTTTAATAACATTGGTACACCTGTTATTTTGTAAAACTCATTTATAATGTTATAAAACTTTTCATTAAATTTTTTATTAACAGTTTGTATTCTTGCGGTATTATCTTTATGTGTTATGCCTGGCACTTTATCAGTTTTAACTTTACATATTCTACTCATATAAGGACTAGGCAATCTTGTATCAAAATATTCTTTGTAGTGTTCTTCTAATACAGCNGGTGCAAATGGTCTAAAATCTTCTCTCATTTTTATAGTATGATTAATAATATCTTTAATGTTAGGATTACGAGGATCAGCTAATATACTTCTATTACCTAATGCACGATTACCACTTTCAGATTTGCCTTGAAACCAACCAACTATTTTACCGTCAGCAATTGCTTGTGCAACCTCTTTATAATTCACTTCTTCACCTTCATTATATTCATATTGTTTACCAGCAAATGTTTCTGATTTATGTATATTGTTATTTAATATATAGTCAGCGTGTTGATATGTGCCGATTGCCTGTCCTTCATCACCAACAGCAGGTGGTACAAATACATTTTCATAATGATTTGTAAATTCTTCATTCATATAACCATTATATGCTACACCACCAGCAATACAAAGATTATCACAACTCTTTAACGGATATGCGTATTCTTTTATTTTATTCATTGTAAATATTTGTAGGGTGTGTGCTAAATCATGCAATCCATAATTGTCCATACTTATGTAGGAAAAATCTTGTTTTTTTTCAGTAATAGGGCCGTTTAATATTCTTTGAAAAATATTATAGTAGTATTGACTAAATTTACCATATGCAACTAGTCCCATCAGTTTACTTGCACCTAGTGTGCCAAAGTCTGTAAAGTTAGACATATGATTCCATAACCAACCAATAGGTAATTTATCAGATAAGTCTATTAAATTTTGGTTTTTATCAAAAAACACACATCTATATTTTGATCCTATACCATCAATTGCTAGTATATCTGATTGTTCAAAACCTGAATTGATAAAGGCATAAGTGGCATGAGATTGATGATGATCTATAAAATATAATCCATCTTTGTAGTAATAATCCCATAGTTTTTTAGGTTCATAATCAAACACATCTTTTGGTAACATATCTCTACACATTCTAACACCGCCGTACGTATATGTAAATGCTAATACATCATCTTTCTTTTTAAAATACTCTTTTACAAACTCCTCATTTAAACGATAGTCTGCAGGATTTAAAATATCTGATTGATGAGCATACGCCTCAGCGTGATAAGGAAGATTATGTTTAAATCTAGTAAATCTTTCTCTTTGATTATGCCACACACCGTCATATGTATTATGATCGTGTAAATTTAATGCTACTGAAAATATTTTAGTCATCTATTGGTTCCAAATCATCTTGTAATCTTTCTGACTCTGTTAATAATTTTGCATATTTTCTCATAGGAAAATGACCTTTAGGTTGTACCCATTCAGTACAGGTCTTACAATAACTTTCATATTTAAATAATTTAAAATTCATCATTTTATCTACATTTTCTTTTGTAAGTTCAAATGCTCTTGACAATTCGTTATTATTAGCAAATTTTTTACTACAATGTACTATATGTCGTTTTTCAAAATCTATTACAGGTACCATAGGAAAAGCGGCACACATCTTCCTATCTATTTCATCTGCTTGTATAACATCTGTAAATTCTTTTGATCTTCCGTTAAATGCTTTCCACATAGTATTCTTATGATTTAATTTTTCTAATACTTCAGGATGATTATCTTTGTATTTGTAATAGTTTGGTGTTTTTACTACTACATTATAATTGTTCATATCATTTTCAGGTACAAAATCAAAATTGCCTAACATCTTTACTTCGTTCTCATAAAAATCTAATATGTTATGTTCAACATAAAGTATTTCTTTATCTTCTANTANATGTGGATATCTTTTACGAATAAAAGANTTAGATAANACNGAACANACAAANTTAGGATACTTTTTAATTTCATTNATAACATCATCTAAATTTTTNATAAGACCTGGTTCACCACCTAGTAAACATATTCTAATTTTATACTCTTTTAAATAGTCTAAACATTTTTTTAAAAAATTCATATCTACTGTTAAGTTTCGCATTTCTAAAGTATAACTTGTACAATAATGACAGTCCTTATTACAGGACATAGATAGAAAAAAATCTATTGCTAAATAATTATCTTGTATTTCTTGTAAGGTTTTCATAAAATTTATTAAATGCTATTTTTAATTTTGTTTTATTTTTAAAAGGTACATCTTCAATATACTCTGGCAATTGATATGTTTTTTCAACAATATAATCGTAAATATCTTCAGTAGTTTCTTTAAGTAATTCTTTATCAAATAAGTCATTACCTAATATCTTTTTCATATTGTTTACAAATTTATTATTTTTGTGTTCTAAGGTAATAACAATTATATTAATTATTTTATCTATTTCTGATTGTGTCATATATGGATGAATAGGTAAAGTTAATATTGTGTCGCAAACTATCTTACTACCATAAGTTTTATCTTTTCTATATTCAATGTTTTTATACATAACATTTTCTGATAATGGTTTATCATAATGTATTTTTGCGTTTAGAATATTTTTTAATTTATCTCGTATCTCTTTGTTGGGTAGTCTAATAACATATTTGTGATAATTGTGGTCAAGGCCATTTGTTCTAGGTTGTATTGTAACATAATCTTTTAATTGTTCATCATATTGTTTTGCTATTTCTTGTCTTTTAGATTGCCATTCTTTTATTCTGTTTAATCTAAAGTTTATAAATTCAGCGTTCATTAACAACATTTTAGAATTATATCCTAACATCTCATTGTTGCCGTGTCTTCTTAATTTTTTAATTATCTCTGCTTTATCTTTATCATCCGTAAGTATAGCACCACCTCCTGCAATACCAGCAACAACTTTGTTTGCGTTAAAACTCAATGTTGATATATCACCAATAGATCCTGCTCTAACACCATTAAGACTTGCGCCTAGTGATTGAGCTGCGTCTTCTATAAATGCAATGTTTTTTTCTTTACAAAATTCTAGTATCTCTTTTGTATCTGACATATTACCAAATAGATGTGGATAAACAATTGCTTTGACTTTATCTGAATACATACGTTTAATACTATCTAACGACATATGATAAGACGATATATCAATTTCACAAAATACAGGTGTTGCACCGACCATAGATATGCAAGACGCAGTAGAAATCCAAGAAAAATTAGTTGTCAATACCTCATCGCCTTCTTTTATATTCAAACTTCTTAAAGCAAAATGTAATGCGTCTGTGCCATTACTACACGCAACAGCATATTTTCTACCTGTGAGTAGTTTAAGTTTGTTTTCTAAAAACTCAACATTACTTTCTTGTTCTTTTTGCATTGATTTATCAAAAAGTTCTAGGTATTCGCCTTTATGTTTTAAATATTCTCTATTCCAACCTGTCATGTATAAACTCCGCTATTGCTTTTTGACCTTTTGCTGTAGGATGAGCATCATGTTTAGATATTACCATGCCATCTAACGGTTGATGATTTACATCTCTTAATACTTTATACTCAACGTGAAAACCTTGAAATGGAAAATATAATGGCCAACCTATAAAGTTTTTAGTATTAATATGATCTTCATAGTTTAATACCATATTTGTTAAAAGTTTTTCATCTTTATCTTTCTCACCTGGATAAGTATGTCTTTCTATAAAATTAGGATCAGGATTTAATTTATTTCTATACACTTCATGGTCGTTTTGAAATAAACCGTTCAACCATCCTTGAAAAAGTGAAATCATTTGAAATTGTTTATACGGTAAATTATATCTTTCACATAATACTTGAAAACTATACCAATATCTCATAGTTCTTTTTGTCCAATAGAATACATCACCCTTTGTATCCACTCTACTGTTTTTCCAACTTAATCTTTTTGATTCTTGCCAACTTCTTCGTTGACATTGAGACCAAGCTGCTATAACTAAACCTATTCTGTCTTTATCAATATTTTGCAAAGTATCAACTAATGCTTCGTAGATATAATCATTACCTGCGCCAGATTTTGCTATGTTAACACACTCCATATTTAACTTGTCAGCTAAAAGTTCAGGCCATTTAGACCAAGACGTGTCTAATTCTGGATGAATCATTGTATGAAAGTTTCTGTCACTAAAACTATCACCACTAACTAATAATATTTTTTTCATATTTTTTTAATTAAATCAACTAAAATATTTATGTTGTCTTTATAAATCTGTTTTGTAGGCACAGGTCTTTTCATATAAACAGGACCACCATCTTTAATATTTTTATCTCTTAAATATATAATATTTTTTCCTAACCATTTACATTCTTGTATAATTCTAGGTGCAGGATCAAAATATGATTTTGTATATACATATGTTTCAAATAAACCTAATAAATTTTTAACAGGAACGAATATATTGTTTTTATTTTTATCTATGTAATTTTCGTCATACGCTATTATAACATGTGATGGATATTTGTCAATAACCTTCATTATTTCTTTGTAATATACCTCATTTGTGCCTAAAAATAGATACTTATATTTAATGTTATTTTTTATAGGTTTGTATATACTAAAATTAATCATTTTTTCAAACTGCGTTCCTACTCCATTAACATATATCTCTTTATCGCATAAATTATAAACTCTTTTACTTGCAAAATATTTTAAAGCTAAATCATAATCTTTAGGATGATTTTCTGAATAAACAGATATAAGTTTTTGTCTAAAAAGTAAATGTAAAGTAAAAAGTTGATCCTCACTATAATCCTTTTTACTTAAATATGGTAAAGTTAACATACTTCTACCCATAATTAAAGTTATTTCATTTTTTTTAGGTATATAATTATTAAATATTATAGGCTCATATGGTGTAATATATTGTTCAGCAATTGATTCTATATAATCTTGTTTAGTAAATTTTCTATGTGGTATAATTATTAATTGAGATTGAATATTAATTGAATTTAAATAACTACAATGTTCATAACTATATCTTAAAAGACCATCGCCTGGTTTACTTGTACATACTATATTAATCATATTATAAATATTTATATGATAATTAATGAAGTGAAAAAACTATTCGATGGTACAGACTATCAACAAGATGACTTTGATTGGTATGAATTTACACTTGAAGAGTTGGGATTGCCGTCAGCTGATAAAATCTTAAAAGGTGTTAAAGAAATAGAATCTAAAGTTGGTCTATTCAAC
>PAFP01000046.1 GCA_002704185.1 Candidatus Pelagibacter sp. | reverse complement strand
AGTTGTCATGTCGGATATAAGTCATGTTTTTATAGATCTATACCTATTGATTTAAATACTAATAATATTAAACTAAATTTTAAAATAAATATTGCAAAATGTTTTAATAATCGCCAAGATGGATTGATAAAAGACACAAAGCTTTTTATTAAAAATTATTTTAGACCAATTCAAGTAGTTATTGTTGGAGCAGTGCATATAGCACAATATTTTGTAGAATTTGCAAAAAATTTAAACATAGAAATTAATATTATTGATCCAAGGGGGTATTTTGCATCAGAAAATAGATTTCCTGACACAAATATTATAAATCAATGGCCAGATGATGCTTTTAAAAAAATTTCATTGAATCAAAGAACAGCCTTAATAGCATTAACACATGATCCTAAAATTGATGATCCAGCAATCAAAGAAGCGCTTAAAAAAAAATGTTTTTATATAGGAGCGCTTGGAAGCAAAAATACACATAAAAATCGCTGTGAGAGATTAAAGGCAAACGGTTTTGATGACAAAGAAATTCAAAAAATTTTCGGACCAATTGGAATTAAATTTGGTGGCCGATCTGCGCCTGAAATTGCTCTTTCAATAATTTTCCAATTAATGAGCGAAATTTACAAAAAATGATATCAGCTATTTTGCTAGCTGCTGGTCAATCTAAAAGGTTTGGTAACAAGAATAAGTTATTTATTAAATATAATAATAAAAGTTTGATACAATCCGCTTTACTAAACTTATTAAAAAGCAATGTTAATAGCATCATAGTTGTTTTGGGACATGATCAAGCTCAAATAAAAAAAAAAATATACAAGAAGAAAAATATTAAAATAGTTATTAATAAAAAATTTAATTCTGGTATGGCCTCTTCAATCAATTGTGGAATAAAAAAACTTGATAAAAAAACTATTGGATTTTTTGTCTGTCTTGGAGATATGCCAAAGATAAACAAACATATATATAACAAATTAATTTTAAACTTTAATAAACATAATAATATTACTGTGCCTTACTACAAAAATAAGAGAGGCAATCCTGTTATATTTCCAATTAAATATAAAAAAAAATTTATAATCTTAAAAGGTGATAATGGTGCTAAAAAATTATTAAAAAAAAATTATCAAAAAGTATTTTTTAAAAACAAATCAATTTTATTTGATATCGACCGTAAGATAGATATTAAATAAAATTTTTCATATATTCTTTTAATTTTCCCGGATTATCTAATGTAATAACATTAATACCAAGTGCTTTTGCTGAATCAGTATTTTCAGGTCTATCATCGATAAATAATGTTTGACTTGGTATACAATCAAATTTTTTAATTGCTAATTCATAAATTTTTTTATCTGGTTTTTTAAATCCAACTTTTCCAGAAATGATAATGTCATCAAATTCTTCTAAAAAACTATTTTGTTCCATGTACTTATCAAATTGGTCACCTGGAAAGTTACTTAAAATATAAATTTTTTTTCCTTGACGTTTTAGATCAAGTGCAATTTTTAAATTCTCTTCATAGACTCCTTCAATCATTTCTAAAAATCTTTCATAAAAAGCCTTGATAGGAATCTTATATTTGGGATATTTTTTTATAAGAGGGTCACTTGCTTTGGATGTATCATATTTGATGTCTTGTTGAATATGCCATTCCCATGTGCAGATATTATCTAAAAAAAATTTGATTTCTTCATCTGTTTTAAAAAAATTTTTAAAAAGATTTTCTACTTTAAAATTAACAATTACTTTTCCAAGATCAAAAATATATTTATTTATAACCATTAATTAATTTTAGGAGCCACAAGAAAAATAAAGGTGGCAAATGCAAATATGATTATTAAGAAAATAAACAAATCGTCATTCATGATAGATCAATAGCATATTTTTTTAATACATTTAATTCAATTATTTCCAAGGTTTTTAAATTTGTGCTTTTTAAAAAAATTTTACAACCGTGTCCTGCATCTACAGCTCTTTTAAACCATATAGCACAGACGCACCAACAATCCCCGCTTTTTAGACCATCAAAATTGAATTCTGGTCTTGGTGTTATAAGGTCATTTCCATTTTCTTTACACCACTTTAAAAAATCGTCATTTACTTTTGCACACACAGTATGAGTACCTTTATCATTTTCATCTGTATTACAACAACCGTCTCTGTACCATCCAGTTAAAGGATCAAGAGAGCAACTTTCTAGCTTGTCATTCAGTACATTTTTTTGATCTCTTGACATAGTTTTTCTTAAATTTTAATTTCCAAGAGAATTAAAAACTTCATCATCTATTCTAGCATTAAATGATACAGATCTTCTTTCATCATCAGTATTATTAAAGGGGTAAACAGAATGCATTAAATAGGCTGGAAAAAAATAAAAATCACCTACTTTTGGTACTATACTATATTGACCTTTACACAAAAACATTCTTGAACCATGTACAAAACTTAATGTTCCATTTAAATTTAGCTTATTTTTTTGAACTGTTTCCCCAAATGTAGGTGGAACTTTTAGGTAACCAACACCAGAGATATGTCCTTCATGTGTATGTATTGGGTTATATTCGGTTTGATATTGTCTAACTACCCAGGTTTTTATTAAATTAAATTTCGTAATCTTTTTACTTTCAGCATTTTTTATCCAAGCCGCTGTTTCACTTCCTAAAAAATTTAACCAACCCGAATCTTGTACAAAATTATTTTCTAGTTGAAATTCTTCTGTTACGTTTCCAGCTAATTTATCTCCAATATCGAGTTCACTTGATTTTTTTTTATCCTCAATAATTTTATCTATATAATCATTTAACTTTTTTACTAAGTCTTCGGGCATTTTAACCTTTGCTATTTTTGGTCCAAATGGGGTTAATAATAATCTCTCGCTCATAATTTAAAGTTTAGTTGGGTTTGGTTTGCCTTTGTAAACCACTTCAGGTTTAAATTTTTTTTCTTTTTCATTAAAATTTAGTTTAATATTATTAGTATTTAAATCAATAGGTATAGATCTATAAAAACATGACTTATATCCGACATGACAACTAGCACCGTCTCCAATATCTACTGATATCCATATAGCATCTTGATCATCGTCAATTTTTATAAATTTTACTTTTTGTATGAAGCCGCTAACATCTCCTTTGTGCCAAATCTTGTTTTGTGATCTACTAAAATAGTGAGCTTCTTTTGTTTTTATAGTCATCTCAAATGCTTCTTTGTTCATAAAGGCGTGCATTAAAATTTCTCCAGTTTTATAATCTGTTGTAATAACTGGTATTAGACCTTTTTCATCGAATTTTGGACAAAGATCTGAACTTTCTTCAACTTGTTCTACTGATATTCTTTTTTTAAATATTGTCATGTAACTTAACTCTTGTATACTGCATATTCCAATTTTTATTAGGGGTTTTTTTTAACATGAAAAATGTAACAGATTTTAAGGCAAAAGTACTTCAAAAAGTTTCGAAAGATGAAGCGGAGAAAGCAGTTAAAATTATACTTAAATATATTGGCGAAAGCCCAGGTAGAGAAGGCTTAGTGGATACTCCTAAAAGAGTTATAAAGGCTTTTAATGAATATTTTAGTGGATACGGAGAAAATCCTGAGGAATATTTATCAAAAACATTTGGAGATGTTGAGGGTTATGATGACATGGTTATACAAAAAAATATTTCAATTCAAAGTCATTGTGAACATCATATGGCACCAATATTAGGGACAGCTCATGTAGCTTATATGCCCGCAGAAAAAGTAGTAGGACTTAGTAAACTCGCAAGGGTAGTAGATCTTTACTCAAGAAGACTTCAAACACAGGAAAGATTAACAATGCAAATTGCTAACTCTATTTATAAGGGATTGAAAGCCCATGGATCAGCAGTTAGTATTGATGCAATTCACCAATGTATGACTACAAGAGGTGTTAGGAAAGAAGAAGCTAGAACAGTAACTAATTATTTCACAGGAGTATTCAGAGATAGTCATAATCTTCAAGAAAGATTTCTTCATTATATAAAAAAATAACTTATGGTCGAAATACCAGAACAGCATGTTCATTTAAAAAAAATTTTTGTAGATACTACACGTATAGCTACTCAGATAGATAGTCCAAAGGTATATTATACTATTAAACCAGAAGTCGGTTATGTGGTTTGTGGTTACTGTAATATTTGTTTTGTTTTGAAAGAAAATGCAGACATAGATAGTGAAAGAGTATATTTCTATGATGAAAAGGAGAGTAAAAAATATGAGCAAATTTAAAGCGATAATTTTAAATCAGGACGGAGAAAAATTTACTAGAGAAGTGAAAGAAATTGATAAATCATTTTTAAAACATGGTAACGTAGTTGTAAAAATTGATTACTCATCTTTAAACTATAAGGATGGAATGATATTAAAAAATGGAGGTAAATTAGTTAAAGAATACCCGCATATTCCTGGCATAGATTTTGCAGGCACAGTCGAAGAAAGTGAGAGTCCAAATTTTAAAAATGGTGACAAAGTAATATTAACTGGCTGGAGAGTTGGGGAAATATATTTTGGTGGATATGCTCAATATGCAAAAGTTCAGGATAATTTTTTAGTAAAATTACCAAAAGATCTTGATACAAAAAAAGCAATGATTTTAGGTACTGCTGGATTAACAGCGTTGATGTGTGTTTTAATTATTCAGGCAAGAGAAACAATATTAAAGGGTGAGCCAATTAAAGATGTATTAGTAACAGGAGCAACAGGAGGAGTAGGTAGCGTTGCTGTACTAGCTTTGAGCAAACTCGGATATATTGTTTCAGCTGTAACTGGAAAAAAAGACAAATCTGAATTTTTAAAATCAATTGGAGCAAAAAATATAATTGATAGGTCAGAATTAGATCAAGAGGCAAGACCTTTGGACAAAGCATTATATGACGGTGTAGTAGATACAGTTGGAGGAAAAATTTTGGCAAAAGCTTTGTCTCATACGAGGCCAAATGGAATGGTCGCTGCCTGTGGATTAGCCAGTAGCTATAAGTTAGATACAACAGTAATGCCCTTTATCATTAGAGGTATTAAATTGTGGGGGGTAGATTCAGTCACAGCACCAATTATAAGAAGACAATTTTTATGGTCACAAGCTACTACTTATGTTGATTTTGAAAAGTTAAGTAAGGGAGTTAGTATATGGGGATTGCAGGATATAATTAGCTCGTCGTCAAAAATTCTGAAAGGTGATATTTCAGGTAGAGTATTAGTTGATGTAAATAAGTAATGGATTGGGATAAATTAAAAATATTTCATGCCGTTACTCAAGCTGGCAGTTTCACAAAAGCATCTGATACATTAAATTTAAGTCAATCCGCAATTAGCAGGCAAATACAATCACTAGAATACGAATTAAAAATTAGCTTGTTTGAAAGACATGCAAGAGGATTGGTTTTAACAGATAGTGGGCATAAACTCTATTCAACTGCTAACGAAGTTATATCTAAAATAAAAGAAGTAGAAACTGATTTCACTGAACAAAAACACAAACCTTCTGGAAAGTTAGTAGTTACTACTGTTGTTGGTTTCGGGGGTATTTGGCTAACACCTCGAATAAAAGAATTTAGAGACAAAAATCCAGATATTGAAGTTGAATTAATTGTTACAAACGAGGAACTTAATTTAAGCACTAGAGAAGCGGATGTAGCCATTTGGATGAGATCTCCTAAGCAGAAAAATTATATTCAAAAAAAAATGATTAATATAAATTATCATATTTATGGATCTTCTAAATATTGTGAAGAAAATGGGTTGCCAAGAAGTTTAAATGATTTAGATAAGCATAATTTAATAACATATGGCAAAGGTTCTCCATCACCGTTATCTGAAAAAGAATGGATTTTAAAAGTTGGTAGCAAAGAAAAACATAAAAGAAGATCAATTATGAAGGTTAATAACATCTACTCTTTATTATTAGCTGTTGAAAGTGGAGTTGGCCTTGCCGCTTTACCAGATTATATGGTTGGAAATAAACCTGGGCTTGTTAAAATTTTAGGTGATCATAGTGGACCAAAATATGAGGCACATTTTGTATACCCTCAATCATTAAAAAATGTAGCTAGAGTTAAAGCATTCAGAGACTTTATATTTAATAAAGTCTCTGAATGGAAATTCTAATTTATCTTCTTCTTTTTTTTGATTTTTTTATAGTTCTGCGTCTACCTTTTTTTCTAATAGATGCTTCCCATTTTTTAAGGCTCTTTTTTCTTTTCTTTAGGTTAGCTTGTTCTTCTTTGTAAGCATTCTTTAGATTTTTTTGGACGAAATCCAATCTAAAGTGAAGCAAAAATAAAAGAAAAAAGTATATTGCTAATACACCTAGTCCTTGACTTGCTAATTGACCCATCTCACACTCCCTTTTTTGTTAATGCTTGAATTTTTACTTTTGCACCGTCATCTATTGATAAACGTTCTGTAATTAAGTCACCTTCAACATCTGCTCTCTCTTTAATTGATAAATGTTTGGCTGTTACTGTACCCTTAACTTTACCTTCAATTTTAACTTTATTAGCGTTAACATCGCCATTTATTTCAGCAGACTCAGAGAAAGTTACGTCTTCTGCTGCAACGTTCCCTTCAAATTTACATCCAATAATTATATTTTCTTTTTCGGTAATTTTGCCTTTTAAGACAACGTCGTCCAGCAATATAGAATTAGATGAAGATGCCATTTTTTGGTGTTAAATTAATTTTCTTCTGTTTTTGTTGTGCCAAAGAAACCACCGGATTTTTTTCTCTCTTCGTCATCCTTAACAAGTTTAATCTTTGATTTACTTGCTTCTTCGTCACTCATTTCAGAAATAGTTCCACTTATTTTTCCACCAAGTGCTATTTCTAGATCTTTATATCTTATTTCTCCTTTTGCTACCCCAGATGAAGAGACAGATAAAGTGCCAGCAACTTCCAAATTTCCGTCGTAGTTACCTTCAATTTCAGCTGTTTCAACTCTAGATTCTCCGTCTATTTTTCCGCCATTTCTTACAGTAATTTTTCCTGATATTACTTTACCAGTATGTCTACCATTCACAGATACTTCATTTGGAGCATCAATATCTCCAGTTACCGATACACCTGCACCAATTACTATGCTACCCTCTTTAGTATCTAAAGTTGATCTTGATGCCGTAGTACTCCTCCCGAAAGGCGTCGAACCACCTTCTTTTTTTTGGTTTTCATCATCAAATATTGCCATTTTTATTACCTCTTTATAGACTTTATAGAACAAGTAAGATCAAGAATCTAGATAAATTACCTAAAAATATGTTATCTTTTTTCACTAAAATTAATGATTTATCTATTCATAGGCCTTTTAGTGGGGTTCTTTGTGGCCTTACCAGTTGGTGCAGTAGCTGTATTATGCATAAATAGGACAATTCAGTATGGAATCAAGGCGGGCTTTTATACTGGTATTGGCGTAGCTTTAGCTGACTTGTTTTATGGTATTTTAGCTGTTTTTGGACTCGTAGCTGTTTCTGGCGACAGTTTACAAAACCAACCAGTATTAAGGTTGGTCGGAGGTCTATGTATTATGTTTATTGGAGCACAAATGATGGCGAAAAAAATTAAAGGTATTAAATACTTAGAAATACAAAAAGAAAATAATTTTAAATATGTTATTACAGGAGCTTTAATTACAATCAGCAATCCAGTAACTGTACTAGCTTTTATATCTGTACTATCTTATTTAAATTTTCTTTTAGATAAAGTTTCGTGGATTAGTTCGTTATTTATTGTTATTGGAATTTTTTTTGGATCTTTAGCATGGTGGGTATCATTAAGCTACATAACATTAAAATTTAAAGACAATTTAAATTTAAAATCTTTACAAAAAATTAATTTATTTTCTGGATTTTTAATATTTTTTTTTGGTATATTGTTAATAATTAGTATTTATAAATTTTAATGACTTATATAATCGCTTTTACTGTATTAATTTCCATTGTGGTTTTTGTTCACGAATATGGTCATTATTATTATGCTAAGAAGTTTGGAGTTGGTGTAACAGACTTTTCTATAGGTTTTGGAAAAGAAATCATAGGATTTCATGATAAACACGGTACAAGATGGAAGCTTTGCATTATTCCACTTGGAGGTTACGTAAAGTTTTATGGTGACTCAAATGCTGCATCGATGCAAAGTTCGAAAGAAAAAGAAAGTAATTTAGACCGGTCTTTACTTTTAAATTCTAAACCTCTTTACCAAAGAGCAATCATAGTATCTGCTGGACCATTGGCAAATTTTATATTAGCCATAATATTGTTTTCCTTAATATTTATTTCGGTAGGAAAAGACAATACCATCCCAATGATTAGTGATGTTGTTGAAAATTCACCCGCTGAAAAAGCTGGATTAAAACCTAATGATCAAATTACTTTTGTTAATAATAAAAAAATTAATAGTATAAATGAAGTAGCAAAATATATAACTCTATCAGAGACGCAGGTTGTTAAAATTGAAGTACTGAGGCAAAACAAGCCATTATCATTCAATATAAAAACTGAAGTCAAAAGTGCAAAAGATAATTTTGGAAATACAATCAAACGTAAAATGATTGGTATAAAAATTAGCCCATTAAAAAATAAATTATCAAGGGAAAAATTAGGTCCCGCCAAATCACTATTTTATGCTGTTTTGGAAACATACAATACTATCACTTTAACATTATCTTATATTGGAAAAATAATTTCCGGAACCGAGTCAGCTGATCAATTAGGTGGACCAATTAAAATTGCTCAAGTATCTGGACAAGTTGCTGAGTATGGATTGATACCTTTTTTAAGTATTATGGCTTATATTTCTATCAGTTTAGGTTTAATTAATTTATTCCCTATTCCATTGCTTGATGGAGGCCATTTATTTTTTTATTTTATTGAGTTTGTCAGAGGCAAGCCTTTAAGTGACAATATACAACTAATTTTTTACAAATTTGGTATATTCGTTCTCTTTTCACTGATGTTTTTTGCTACTTATAACGATCTTAGAAGTCTAGGTTTATTTAATTAATAATTTCAAATACTTAATTACACAAACCAAAGGTTGAATTTTAAAATTGTTAAAAAAGCTTAAGTTTTCATTGATTTTTTCAATATTTAATTGAAAAATACATTAACGATTCGAGAAAGGGCCTAAAATGAATAAAAAACAACTAGTTGCTAAAATCTCTAGTACATTAAACTTAAGCAAAGCTGATGCTGAGAGAACTTTTGACAGCATAACTAATATAATTCTAGATGCGCTTAAGAATGACGACCAGGTAAAAATTGCTGGTTTTGGAACTTATAAAGTGGCCAAAAGAAAAGCTAGAACAGGCAGAAACCCAAGAACTGGTGAAACTATACAAATTTCAGCTTCTCAAAAAGTGAAATTCCTACCTGCAAAAGCACTTAAAGAAATGTTCAACAAATAGTATATAAAAAACAGCCTTATTTTTTAAAAATAGGGCTGTTTAGCCTCTTTTTGATTTGTTGCATTATTTTGACGAAAATTTATAAATAAGTTTAGA
>PAFP01000045.1 GCA_002704185.1 Candidatus Pelagibacter sp. | reverse complement strand
TTAATAAATATCGATAAAGAAATAAAAAATTGGAGAGAGTTAAAGGAAAATTCTAATATAAAATTACTTGATTTAAAAAAGAAAATAAAATCTAATGAAGAAAAATTAGAATTTGAAGAAGTTAAGCCAAAAGAAATTGCTGAAAAAAAGGGTTCTTATTCTCAAAATATAAAAAATATTCAAGAAACAATCAATTCCCACAAAAATGAATTAAATAATAAAGAAACAAAAATAATAAATACAAATGAAACATTAAGTAAAATAAATAGTTCAATTTTAGCAAAAACTGAAAAAAAAGTTAGATCGCAAACAATAGTTGAAGGATTACAATTTAGATTAAGAGAAGCAGAACAAAAATCACTGATTGAATTTAAAATTGATATTAATGAAATCCCTGAATATGCAAAGTCGGATAATTTTGGAAATAAAAGTATTGATGAATTGCAAGAAGAAATTATTAATCTCAAAAAAAAGAGAGATCAAATGGGTGCGGTCAATTTAAGAGCAGATAATGAGACTAAAGAGTTAAAAGATAAAATTGATCAAATGATGAAAGATAGAACTGATCTTGTACATGGTATCCAAAAATTAAAAGGTGGTATAAGTGAACTTAATCAAAAAGGAAGAGAAAGATTGTTAGAGGCATTTGAAAAAGTGAGTAGAAAATTTAATGACGTATATACAAAACTCTTTGCAGGTGGTTCTGCAAGATTAGAAATGGTTGAGTCAGATGATCCACTAGAAGCCGGTTTAGAATTGCTTGTCAGCCCACCAGGTAAAAAATTACAATCAATAACCTTACTATCAGGTGGTGAACAAGCTTTAACTGCTTTAGCTTTAATATTTGCAGTATTTTTAATTAATCCAGCGCCAATATGTGTTCTTGATGAAGTTGATGCTCCCTTAGACGATGCAAATGTTTCAAGGTTTTGTGGGTTACTGGATGAACTTGCTACTTTAACTGATACAAAATTTATAATAATTACTCATCACGCATTAACGATGTCGAGAATGAATAGGTTATTTGGTATAACAATGTCAGAAAGAGGCGTAAGTCAGTTAGTATCTGTAAATCTAGATAAAGCAGAAGAATTGGTAGCATAAATTTGATTTATAAATGGATTTAAAAGAATTAAAAAATAAGATTAAAAAGACTAATTTAATCAAAACTACTAGTGAGACACATAAAGGAAATGCTTTTGGAATAGCCATGAGAATGGGTACTGAATTTGTAGCTGCAGTTTTTGTCGCAAGCTTTATTGGTTTTTATTTAGACAAATGGCTAGATACAAAGCCAATTTTAATGTTAATCTTCTTTTTCATAGGTGCAGCGACCGGCATTTTAAATGTTGTGAGAACCTCGAAAATGATTAATAAAGAGTAAGATTTATGGCAGCAAATCCAATGCAACAATTTAAAGTAAAGACAATTGGACCAAAAATTGAATTAGGAAGTTTTGATATATCATTTACTAATTCAAGTTTATTCATGGTTTTGGTTGTATTATCAATAGTTAGTTTTTTTATAATTGCTACTCAAAACAAATCATTAATTCCTAACAAATTACAATTGGTTGCTGAAATGATATATGAGTTTGTTGCAAAAATGATAAATGAAACAGCTGGACAGGATGCCAGACCATACTTCCCATTTATATTAAGTTTATTTTTGTTTGTATTATTTTCAAATATGATTGGGATGATCCCGTACTCATTTACTATCACTAGTCATATAGTAGTTACATTTGCTCTAGCAATTGTTATTTTTTTTGGAGTAACAGTAATAGGTTTTTTAAAACATGGCATTAAATATCTGGAACTATTTGTGCCTAAAGGAGTACCAAAGTTATTATTGCCATTGATAATAGTTATAGAAATTATTTCTTATTTGAGTAGACCGATAAGCCTATCAGTTAGACTATTTGCTAATATGATGGCTGGGCACACAATGCTAAAAGTATTTGGAGGTTTTGTAGTGAGTTTAGGTTTGGTAGGTGGTTGGTTACCTTTAGGATTTTCGGTTGCCTTGACAGGTCTTGAGATATTAGTAGCTTTTCTTCAGGCATATGTTTTTGCAATTTTAACATGCATCTATTTAAATGATGCATTACATTTACATCATTAATAAAAGGAGGAAAAAATGGAACTAGAAGCAGCAAAAATGATCGGAGCAGGATTGGCGGCTATAGCACTTGCTGGCGCTGGTGTTGGTATAGGTACTATCTTTGGTAATTACCTATCAGCAGCAATCAGAAATCCATCAGCAGCTCAAAAACAATTTCCAAATCTATTGCTTGGTTTCGCATTAGCGGAAGCTACAGGATTATTTGGGCTAGTTGTGGCACTCATTATACTATTCGCATTTTAGTATTTAATGAGAACAATTATATTTATTTATTTGTACACCTCTGCTGCAGAAGCAGCAGAGAAAGCTGGTATGCCACAACTTGATCCTTCGGTATGGGCTCCTCAGATTTTTTGGCTTATCATTACTTTTGGCTTTTTATATTTAGTTATTTGGAAAGTAATACTACCCAGGTTATCAGATAGTATTGAACAAAGGAATGATCATATATCTGACAACTTAGATGAGGCTAAAAAAGTTGCAAATGAAGCTGAGATACTTAATAAATCCTACGAAGAAATAATTTTAAAAGCAAAAAACGAAGCGTCTAAAATTATTTTAAACAATAAAAAAGACATCAATCAAAAGTTATTTAATATAAAAAAAGAAACTGAAAAAATTTTTGACAAAAAATTAAAAGAGGTCGAAAAAGATATCAATCTAATGAAAAAAGAATCAATAACAGATGTAAAAAAAATAGCATTAGATTTATCTGATAATATTATTTTTGAAATGACAGGTAATAAAATTGATAAAAAAAATATAGAAGATACAATAAAAGAAATTATAAAAAATGAGCAATCACGGGAGTTAAATTAAAATGTTTGATGCAACTTTTTGGGTTGGGATATCCTTTTTAATATTTGTGATTTTATTAGTTTATAAAAAGGTGCCTTTTATTGTTAATAAACATCTTGATGATAAAATAAAAGAAATAAAAAAAAAAGTTAATGAATCTGAAAAACTTAAAAATGAAAGTGAAAAGTTATTATCATCATACCAATCAAAATACGATGCATCAAAAAAAGAATGTGACTTAATTTTAGAAAATGCTAAAAAAATAGCCGAAAAAGAAGCCAAAGACATAACTGATAAATTTAATATATCTCTAAAAAATAGAGAAAAAAATTTAGATGAAAAATTAGCTAATTATAAAAATCAAGCAATTAAAGAAATGCAACTTTATGCAACAAATATTGCTATAGAAACTACCAAAGTAGTTTTTGATAAATATGTTGGCAAAGAAAAAAAAGAAGAATTAATTTATTCATCTATAAAGAAATCTATTAATAAAATTAATTCATAATATATTTTTTAAATGACAAAAAAAATTGTTGTAATAGGATCTGGTTTTGGTGGTATTGCTGCAGCTTTAAGAGCAAGAAAAAAAGGCTATGAAGTTACCTTAATTGAAAAGCATGGTGATCTTGGTGGTAGAGCAAGAGTCTTCAAAAAGAATAATTTTATTTATGATGGTGGGCCTACAGTAATTACTGCGCCTTATCTTATTTATGAATTATTTGAGTTATTCGGGAAAAATCATAAAGATTATATTAATATCAAACCCCTTAAAATTTGGTATAGATTTGTTTTTGAAGATAATAGCTATTTTGATTATTCCGACAATGAAGCAGAAATGCAAAAACAAATTCAAAAAATAAACGAAATAGACTTTATTGGATATAAAAAACTTTTAAGCTTTACAAAAAAAATTTTTGAAAAAGGTTTTACCGAATTATCAGATGTACCTTTTGATAAGCCTATATTTATGCTTAAACAACTACCTGCATTATTAAAGTTAAAAAGCTATAAATCCCTTTTTTCTTTAGTTTCTTCGTTTATAAAAAATGAAAAATTGAGAAGAGTATTCAGCATGCATCCGCTGCTTGTTGGTGGAAATCCTTTTACAACCACTTCTATTTACGGACTTATTTTATATTTGGAAAAAAAATGGGGTATACATTATTCAATGGGTGGAACAGGTAAGATAATAGAGTCTTTAGAAAAATTGATGAATGAAGTTGGTATAAAGATTATTAAAAAGAATGAGGTTGTAAAAATTTTAAATGAAGGAATAAATATCAAAGGAGTTAAGCTTAAAAATAATCAAGAAATAAAAACACAACATATAATATGTAATGCAGATCCTCCCTTTGTTTACGAAAAATTATTTGAAAAAAAAGTGTCAAATTTGTTTTTTAATTTAAAAAAAAGTAGAATGGATTATTCCATGGGATTATTTGTGCTATATTTTGGAACTAAAAAAAAATACAAAAATATTCAACATCATACAATCAAATTTGGTAAAAAGTATAAAGAACATTTGGAAGATATTTTTGAAAATAAAAAACTTAATGAAGATATAAGTTATTATTTACATCGTCCATCAGCGACGGATACCTCGATGTGTCCTGATAATCATGATTGTTTTTATGTTTTGGTACCTGTGCCAAATAATTCTTCGTTCATCGACTGGAAAAATGAAGGAGAAAAAATGAAAAATTTAGTTGTTGAAAAAATGGAGAAAGATTTAATGCCAGGATTGAAAGAAAACATAGTTGAAGATTTTTACTTGACGCCGGATTATTTTGAAAAAGAGTTAAACACAAAGTATGGGTCAGGTTTTTCAATTCAACCAAAATTTTCTCAGTCTGCGTATTTTAGATACCACAATCAATCTGAAATTTATAAAAACCTTTATTTTGTGGGAGCAGGAACTCATCCAGGAGCTGGGGTTCCCGGTGTATTATCCTCAGCAAAAATTTTAGACAAAATTCTTTGATGTCTCAAAACTTCTTATCAATCTATGCAAAATCTTTTAATTGGGCAGGCTTTTTCTTACCAAAGACTATATATGATGATTGCTCCGATTTATATGATTTTTGTAGAACCTTGGATGATATAGTTGACCAAAAATTAGACTTGGAAAATAAAAAAAAATTATTTAAAAGTTTTAAGCATGACTTTCAAAATATAAATTTAAAAAATCCAGTTATTAAAAAAATTTATAATCTGAAATCTAAGTTTGAGATATCATCTGAAATAATATTAGATTTATTTGATGGGGTAGGATCTGACTTAAAAGAAAAAGTTGAACTAAATTCAAATAAAGATTTAATTATATACTCTTATCGTGTCGCTGGAACAGTGGGATTAATGATGGCAAAAATATTACATGTAAAATCAAAGAACTCTTTGAGATCAGCAATTGATCTAGGTATTGCAATGCAATTAACAAATATTGCAAGAGACGTTGTTGAGGATTCTAACAGAAATAGAAAGTATATTAGCCCTAATTTTCAAACTATCAAAGAAACTTTGGAGTTAGCTGATCTTTTTTATGTTAGCGCTTTTAAGTCAATCCATGATATTCCAATANATTGTCGATTTGCTATATTAGTAGCTAGAAGAATTTATAGACAAATAGGAAATGAAATTTTATCAAAAAAAAACATAGAAAATTACAGAAATTCTGGAAAAATTTATGTTTCTAAAATAGGAAAGATTACTCAAACACTTTTAAGTATTGTAGACTTTTTTAAATTAATGTTTGTTAAATCTGTAGAGCACCAAAGATGGAATGAACATAATTACATTAAAGAAAAGGTCAATTTAGATGAAAGAATATGATTATGTGATTCTTGGTGGAGGTTGTGCTGGATTATCTTTGGCATATGAACTTAATATACATAACAAATTGCAAAACAAAACTTTGGCAATAATAGAACCTAGAAAAGATTATATTAGAGATAAAACATGGTCATTTTGGAAAGTATTTGAACATAATTTTGAAGATTGTATAAAAAAGAGTTGGGGAAACTTTTCTATCAACTCTGAAACTGGTACTAGATACCTAGAATGTAAAGAATTTCCATACCAAAGCATAGATAGCGGTTTATTTTATAAAAAAATTATTAATAATCTCAAAAAAAATCAAAACATAAATTTTTTTAAAAGTGTGCATGAAATTGAGACAAGTAAGTCTTTTATTTTTAATAGTGTTCCATCACTCGATCAAAAAGGCAATAATCTTTGGCAACATTTTTGTGGTTACGAGATACAATCAATTGAGAATGTTTTTGATGATAAAATAATTAATTTGATGGATTTCGACTGTGAACAAAAAAATTATGTTCATTTTTTTTATACATTACCGTTTGAAAAAAATAAGGCACTTATAGAAACAACATGGTTATCATGCATGAACGACCCTAAAATTATGAATTATGATGATCAGATAAAAGAATACATCGAAAAAAAATTAAGAATTAAAAATTATGAGATACTATATAAGGAACAAGGTGCTATCCCTTTATTTCATCCTTTAAATATAAAAAAAAATAAACAAATTAATATAGGTACTGCTGGTGGTATGACAAGATTAAGTACAGGATATACATTTCTTAATATACAAGAACATAGTAGGTATATAAGAGAAAATATTGAAAATATTTCTAAATTAAGTATTTTTGAAATTGATAAGAAATACCAGTTTCTTGATAAAATTTTTTTAAGAGTTATTCAAAATTATCCTGGTGAAATGCGTAATATATTTTCAAGTATGTTTAAAGTTAATGCAGCTAAAATTATTAAATTTTTGTCTAATGAAAGTAATATTTTTGATGATATATCTATAATACTGAAAATACCAAAAAAATTTTTTATTAGGAGCTTGTTTTAATTAAATGAGTTTACTAGAAAAACATTCAATAAGTGTACAAATATTTACTTGGATATTAGGAATATTATTTTTGTTCTTGAATATTTCATTCCAGCTGAATAATTTAATTAATCTCATTTGTTTTTTCTTTATTATTACTTTTGGAATTAGTCATGGTGCACTCGATAACTTAAAAGGAAAGCAACTTATAAATATAATGGGATTTAAAAATATTTTTTTGTTTTATATATCTTATTTAGCTATGTCTTTATTAGTTATTTTATCTTGGATACTATTTCCTACAATATCACTGATAATTTTTTTAATTGTTGCATGCTATCATTTTGGTGAAGAGGACACTGCTTTTGTATTAGAGAAAAACAAAAATTTCAAAAAATTTAAAAAATTAAAAAATTTTGTTTACTTTTCAAAAGGTTTATTAATTATAATTTCTCCACTTTATTTTCATAATGAGGAAACAGTATTAATCTTTAAATTACTTGGAGCAAATAGCCTTTTTATTTCAAGATTTGTTGATGACATGATATGGGAATATCATAAAATATTAATTTGGGTCATAGTTATAGGTTATATTATTTGTTTCTATATGAGTTTTAACAAAAAGGGAGATTTACTGCATTTCTTTGATTTTATCCCGATAATTATTTTAAATTCGGTTCTGCCTCCATTGATGGCATTTACGATTTATTTCTGTTTTATTCACTCATTTAGACATTCAGTTTCTTTAATCAAATTTCTGGATAGTAAAAATTTCGTAAATGGACTTAAATTATTTATTATAAAATCTTTTCCACTTACATTGATTACTGCTGTTTTATTTATACTAAGTGTTTATTTTTTAATGAATTATTATTATGTTTTAAATGATGCAATTTTAAGAGTAATATTTATAGGATTGGCGTCTTTGACCTTTCCGCATATATTGCTCGAATACCTAATTGATAAATATGAAAAAAGATCTTAACATTTTTTTAGCATCTCCTAGAGGATTTTGTGCAGGAGTTGATCGAGCTGTAGAGATAGTAGATCAGTCTTTGAGAAAGTTTGGACCTCCAGTATACGTAAGACATGAAATTGTTCATAATAAACACGTAGTGCAAGAACTAAGATATAAGGGTGCGATATTTGTTGATGAAATATCAGAAATTAAAGATAAGAGCAGGCCAGTAATATTTTCTGCTCATGGCGTTGCAAAAAAAATAATAGAAGAGGCAAAGTTAGAAAAATTGTTTTTTGTTGATGCTACCTGCCCGTTAGTTTCTAAAGTTCATAGAGAAGCTGAAATATTATATAAACAAAATTACAAAATTTTTTTAATAGGTCACAAAGGTCACCCCGAAGTAATAGGTACTATGGGTCAATTACCGAATGGGAGTGTAGAACTTATTGAAAATATAGAGGATGTAAACAAAATAAACACAAGCATTGATAATAAAGTAGCTTATATAACACAAACGACATTATCAATAGATGATACATCGGAAATAATTGATGCTTTAAAAAAAAAATTTTCTACAATAAAAGAACCGCTAAAAAGTGATATTTGTTATGCAACTACCAATCGACAAAATGCAGTAAAACAAATTGCAAACAAATGTGACTTATTTATTGTAATCGGTAGTAGAAGTTCTTCTAATTCAAAAAGGCTAGTTGAAGTAGCAAAAAAAAGTGGATGTTCTGAAAGCTTATTATTGCATAGTGAAGAAATTTTACCTAAAGAAAAAATTATGAAAGCTAAAAATTTAGGAATCTCATCTGGTGCTTCTGCTCCAGAAATTTTGGTTGAAAGAATAATTAAAGAAATTAAAAATTTAAGATCAGTAAAAATTCAAGAGTTTAAAACAGTCAATGAAAATGTGTCTTTCAAATTACCATCGGAACTTAGATAATGGCCGTTTATACGCACTTAGACAAAAAAGACATTCTTAGTATTATAAATAAATTCAATTTAGGGAAGTTAACAAAATATAGTGGTATTAAAGATGGAATTGAAAATACAAACTACTTTATTCAAACAAAAAAACATAAAGTAATTTTAACTATTTTTGAAAAAAGAGTTAAATCTAAAGACATACCTTATTTTGTAAAATTTATGTTAGCTTTGCATAAAAAGAGGGTTAAATGTCCAAAACCAATTAAATATAAAAAAAATAAATATATATTTAAAATAAAAAACAAATCTTCTATTATTGTAAGTTATTTGAATGGTAAAGCTAAATCTAAGATATTAGAAAAAGACTGCAATGCATTAGGAAAAGAATTAGCTAAACTTCACAATGTCTCCAAAAATATAAATCTTAAAAGAAAAAATTCATTAGATTATAAAGAGTTGTTAAGAATTTTTCATTTAACTATTTGTCCAAATAGAAAAGAAGTATTAAATTATTTTGCGACTTTTAAAAAATATTATCCAAATGATGTGCCCAACGGCTTAATCCATGGAGATATATTTCCAGATAATATTTTTTATTATAAAAATAGATTTAATGGATTTATTGATTTTTATTTTTCATTTCATGGACCGTATGTATATGAGATTGCAATTGCAATTAATTCTATGTGTTTTACAAAAAATCTTTTTGATGAAAAAAAAGCTAATAATTTAATAAAAGGATATCAATCTATTAGGAAATTATCTAATTTAGAATTAAGATCTTTACCAATCTTTTGTCTTGGAGCAGCAATTCGTTTTTATGTGACGAGATTATATGATTTTAGATTTACACCAAAAAATGCTAAAGTAAAAAGAAAAGATCCAAATGAATACTTAAGTAAAATGAGATTTTTTTCAATTAATTTGCCAAGATAATTTATGCCAAAAATTATCATATATACAGATGGAGCATGTTCCGGTAACCCTGGTAAAGGTGGTTGGGCAGCTATATTAATTTTTGAAAAAAAGAAAAAGTTAATAAATGGTGGTGAACAAAGCACTACAAATAACAGGATGGAGCTAACAGCTGTAATTAGAAGTTTAGAGTCTCTTAGTAATAAATTTGAGATAGAAATTAATACTGACTCAAAATATGTAAAAGATGGCATAGAAAATTGGATTACAAAATGGAAAATCAATGGTTGGAAAACTGCAAATAGAAGAGATGTGAAAAATCAAGATCTATGGAAAAATTTAGATAATCTTATAAACGGTAAAAGAATTAAGTGGAATTGGGTTAAAGGACATTCAAATGATAAATTAAATAATGAGGTTGATCAGTTGGCAAGAAATTCAATCAACATGAAATACTAGACAAAATATGATCTTTTACTATATTAATTTCATTATCCAAAACATCAAAATTTTCTTTGGCATCAGTAAAATCAATGAAATCCGGTAATTTTGTGTTTATATTTAGTGCTTTTTTTATAGCATTTGGAAATTTGCAGTGATGAGCCGTTTCTAGGACATACAATTCTTTCTTATTATAATTTTCATTATTCAAAATTTTAAGTGCAGTTGCAGTATGAGGATCAATTACAATTTTATTTATATTGTAAAAATCTTTAATTATTTTACAAATCTCATCGTCACTACAAGATGTAGCATCAAAATCTTTTCTGATATTTTTTAGTACATTCTCATCAATTGTGAATTCACCTTTATCTTTTAGATTTTTCATTAATTCATTTATTTTTTTTTCATCTTTTTTATAATAATCATATAATACTCTCTCAAAGTTACTTGAAACCTGAATATCCATACTTGGCGACAAAGACTCATTAACTTTTTCAGGTTTATATTTTCCTGTATTCAAACATCTTTCTAAAATATTATTTTGATTAGTTGCTACGATTAATTTATTTATGGGCAAGCCCATTTTTTTTGCAACGTGACCAGCATAAATATCACCAAAGTTACCTGTTGGGACAGAAAAAATTAACTCATTTTTATCCTTAACAAACTTTGAGTATACGTAAAAATAATATGTAGTTTGAGCAACAATCCTACCCCAATTTATAGAATTAACACCAGACATATTGATTTTTTTTGAGAATGATACGTCAACGAACATTTCTTTAACCAATTTTTGGCAATCATCAAAATTACCTTCAATAGCGATATTAAAAATATTTTTTGATTTTGTTGTGGTCATTAATTTACGTTGTACGTCTGATATTTTATTATTGGGGTGCAAAACAAAAATATTTATATTTTCATTATCTTTAAATGCATTTATAGCTGCAGCCCCAGTATCACCAGATGTAGCTGTTATTATAGTGATTTTCCTTTTATTTTTATTTAATAAACTTTTATACATTTGACCCAGAACTTGCATTGCAACATCCTTGAAAGCCAATGTTGGTCCATGAAAAAGTTGAACCAAATTAATATTATTATGCTTATTTACATTTATTATATTTTTACATCTAAAATTTTTGTAAGCTTTATTTATAATTTCGTATAATTCATCACTTTCGAAAGTATCTCTAGAATATTTTAAAAAAATGAAATGAGAGATTTCTTGAAAAGACATTTCTTTAAGATTTAAGATTTCTTTTTCGTTTAATTTATAAAAATACTCAGGGATAAACAATCCTCCATCATCTGCGAGACCTTTAAAAAATATTTCTTCAAACGAAAATTTTTTTTGAGAATTTCTCGTACTAATGTATTTCATTTTTTTTTCTATACTTTATGAAGGTAATAATTATAATAAAACACAAGGAATACCAGGTTAATGCGTACTGTAAATGATTATTTCTTATATTGATATTATTGCTTTTTTTTAAATTCAAGGATTTAAATATATTACTTGTTTCATATAAATAGAAATTATCAAATTTTTTATTATATTTCTTTGTTAATATTTCTGAATTAATAAAATAATAAAAGTTCTTTTCATTATTATCTGGTGTGAATATATTTCTTTTTTTATAATTTAATACAACGCCTTCAAATTTAAATTTTTTACCAATAAAATTTTTTGACTCTTTAATTACTAGTGGAGACCATCCAGCCTTGATCATAAAACTTTTATTTTCAACCGATAGAGGATAATAAATATCAAAGCCATATGCACCTTTTTCCCCTAAATTATATACGCTAATTGGATTACCAATTATAGTTCCACTAAATTTTATTTTTTCAAAAACTTTAATATTTATTGGCATTTGAATTGAAGGTGATTGAAATGAGTTATAAATTTTGCTTTTAAGGTCTTTTTTCCAAGCTAGTCTTTGCAATTGCCAAGAGCCTAGGGCAAATAATAATAATATGACAAAGAAAACAAAAATAGTAAACGAGTTTTTTTTTAGCAATTATTAACTGCCCCAAATATAAATTGCAGCAAACAAAAATAGCCAAACGACGTCAACAAAATGCCAATACCATGCGGCTGCTTCGAAACCAAAATGATGATCAGGTGTATAATGATTTGCTTTTGCTCTAAACCAGCAAACAAAAAGAAAGATTGTACCAACTAAAACATGAAAACCATGAAATCCAGTAGCCATGTAAAAAGTAGATCCATATATACCAGAAGTTATTTTAAATGACGCTACCATATATTCATAAGCTTGAAACATAGTAAAAATAGCTCCAAGTAATACCGTTAGTATCAATCCCTGTTTTAAGCCCTTCCTATCATTTTCTAATAAAGCATGGTGCGCCCAAGTTACTGTTGTTCCTGACAATAATAATATTAAAGTATTAATTAAAGGTATGTGCCATGGATCTAATGTTTGGATGCCTTTTGGTGGCCAAATTCCACCAATAATTTGATCTGGAAACAAACTTGCATCAAAATATGCCCAAAACCAAGCAACAAAAAACATGACTTCGGATGCAATAAATAGTGTCATGCCATATCTCATTCCAATTTGAACTATTGGTGTATGATCCCCTTTCTCATGAGCTTCTATTATTACATCTCTAAACCACATGTAAGCACCATATGTTGTTATTGCTAAACCAACAATCATCATCCAAATATTTTTAGTTCTAAAATAATAAACTGCACCAACTGCTAAAATTAAGCTTGCAATTGAACAAAAAATTGGCCACGGGCTTGGTTCAACTAAATGATAATCGTGTTTTTTTTCTGTAGAGGCCATAAATTATTTTTTAAACTTATCTACTTCAAATAAAGTGTAAGATAAAGTGATATCCTTAACATTTTTAGTTGCATTGTCATTCAAAATTTCTGGATCAATATAATATGATAGCACATATTCATTATTATCAAAGCTGTTTAGTGACTGCTTTTCAAAACAAAAGCACTCTAATTTATTAAAATATTTTCCAACTGAGGGAGGGCTTACATTAAAAGTAGAAACAATATTCAATTGTTCATTGCTTTGATTGTTAATTGCAAATTTAATATTTCTAACTTCTCCAATATTAATTTCCTCTCGTGTTTTAAAAACTTTAAAACTTATTGGCAAATTATTTGATACATTTGTATCAAACCTCATACCTATTTTTTCCGCGCTTATTGCAGATGGTTTTTCTTTTGAAAACTGTGTTGTACCACCAAAGCCGGTAACCCTACAAAAAAGATCATACAATGGTACAGAGGCAAAGGATAATCCTAACATTAAAAAAAAGATCAGTATCAAAAATTTTGGATTTATCTTTGCAGTTTTATTCATAATGACCTAATTAAAATACCATTTCCCATGTTGTACAAAGTAAATAAAAATACAAATATAATTAGTAAAATTAATAAAAAAGCCGTTAATAAGTTTTTATTTTTTTTTTTCATGATATTAAAAAATAGTTGTCCAATAGAATAGTTGAGAAGATAAAAAAAAGATAAAATATTGAAAAAATAAATACTTTGTTTGCGATAAAATTAGATTTATTTTTATCCTCTTCTCTTAACAATTTATAAGATAAATAAATATAACTACTGCCAAAAAATATTACAGTTATTAAATTTATGTAACTAGCAAATCCTAAGTAAAAAGGTATTAAAGATATAGGAAACAGAATGATTGAATATATAAAAATATTTTTTTTGGTATATTCCTCGCCTGCTATCACTGATAACATGGGAATATTTGCTTTTTTATAATCATCATTTTTATATAAACTAAGAGCCCAAAAATGAGATGGTGTCCAAAAGAATATTATTAAAAACAACACAATTGGCTCAATAGAAATGTTGTTCATTGCTATAGTCCAACCGATTATTGGTGGAAAAGCTCCTGCAGCGCCTCCAATAACAATATTTTGAGTTGTTTTTCTCTTGAGCCAAACTGTGTAAACGAAGTAATAGAATAATATCGTTAAAGCTAAAACAACTGCAGATAATAAATTTGAAACAACATACAGCCCTACAACAGAAACAATTGATAAAATTATTCCAAACCATAAGGCTGATAATGAGGTAATTTTTCCGAGTGGCAATGGCCTTAAGCATGTTCTGCTCATAACTTTATCTATTTCAGCTTCATACCACATGTTTAAAGCTCCTGCCGCTCCTGCTCCTAAAGCAACAAAAAACAAACTAATTAATGATCTGAAAATATCAATTTTATCTGGAGATATTATTAGACCGACTAACGCCGTGAATATTACCAGCGACATTACCCTTGGTTTCATCAGCTCGTAAAAAGATCTTATTACTGATTTAGTGTCTGTCTTTTTTACAGAGAAATCAGAGGTATTTACCGACATTGTTCCTACTTAATTTGTGGAAGCTCGTTGAATTGATGGAATGGAGGTGGCGAACTTAAAGTCCATTCTAATGTTGTTGCCCCTGCTCCCCAAGGGTTGTTGCCTACTTGTTTTGCCCTTACGAAAGCATGAATAATAACTATAAAAAATATTATAACTCCAAATGCAGACATATATGAACCAATTGAAGATATGTAATTCCAACCAGCAAATGCATCAGGATAATCTGCGTATCTTCTTGGCATACCTGCCAAGCCTAAAAAGTGCTGCGGGAAAAAAATCAAATTTACACCAATAAAAGTTATCCAAAAGTGTAATTTTCCTAAAAACTCAGAATATTCATATCCCGACATTTTGCTGAACCAGTAATAAAACCCTCCGAATATTGAAAATACTGCACCAAGAGATAAGACATAATGAAAGTGTGCAACAACATAATAAGTGTCAT
>PAFP01000044.1 GCA_002704185.1 Candidatus Pelagibacter sp. | reverse complement strand
TATTTTTTTTGTTTTTCTTCTTTTGATATTTCTAAAAGGTCTTAAATTATTCATTATTAATCCAAATCAAACACATGATGGAGTGTACTCACAGCATCTTGAATATTAATTTCATCTATTAAAACTGAAATTTTAATTTCTGATGTAGTAATCGCTAAAATATTTATATTTTTTTTTGACAGCGCATCAAACATTTTATAAGCCACGCCTGGAAAAGTAATCATACCTGCTCCAATAACTGATAGTTTTGAAACCTTATTATTAGATATTAATTTTTCAAAATTAAGATTAGATTTCAAATTATTCATTATATCTATAGTTTTATTAAAATCACTTCTTTTTACGGTAAATGTAACATCTGTTTTTAAATTATCTGCTGAGATATTTTGTACGATCATATCTACAATTATATTCTTTTCATATAACGGTTTAAATATACTTGATGCTACTCCAGGTCTATCTTGTACGCTCTGTAAAGTAATTTTAGAATCATCTAATGTATATGCAATACCTGTAATAACTTTTTCATAAGAAATTTTATTCTGATTAAGAATTTTAGTTCCTTTAACATCTTTAAAGCTTGATTTTACGTAAACTTCTATCTCATTTAGCATTGCAGATTGTACAGATGAACTTTGCATTACTTTTGCACCCAGGGATGCCATCTCAAGCATCTCATCATAAGAAATTTTATCAATTTTTTTTGCTCTTATATTCATCTCAGGATTAGTGGTAAATACTCCATCAACATCTGTGTAAATTTCACAGTGTTGAGCGTTTAAACACTTTGCTAAAGCTACAGCTGTTGCATCTGATCCGCCTCTTCCAATTGTGCTAATGTTCATGTTTTCATTAATTCCCTGGAAGCCAGGAATTACAACAACATATTTTTGATCAAGAAATTTTTTTATTTTTTCAGTGTTCACAGAAATAATTCTACTATTTTTGTGACCACCTTGAGTTATTATCGGTATTTGCCAACTCATTAAAGTTTTTGACTTTATTTTTAAATCAATAAGTGCTCCTGATAATAATGCAGATGTAACTTGCTCACCGGTAGATAATAATAAATCATGCTCTTCATCACTAAAGTTGTTAGAAATTTCATTAGCTTTTTTTAATAAATCATTTGTAGCGCCGGACATTGCTGAGACTACCGCTATAATTTTATTTCCATCTTTTATGCTTTTTTTTATAATTTGTGCGACATTCTTAATACGATCAATGTTACCAACTGACGTACCTCCGAATTTCATAATAATAATACTCATAATTTATTTTTTTTGATACATAAATACTCTTGAGAAAGGATTTAAACAATACTAAGTCATAACCAATGGATAATAAAAATACTGTTAATAAAGAGGAAATAAGAAAATTTTCAAAACTTGCGGACGAATGGTGGAATCCTAATGGCAAATTTGCACCTTTGCACAAATTTAATCCAATTAGACAAGAGTATTTGATCAAAGAGATATCTAATAATTTTAACATCGACTTAGATACTCCTAATTCATTTAAAAATTTAAAAATATTAGATGTAGGATGTGGAGGTGGTTTGTTGTGCGAACCCTTTTCAAGATTAGGGGCAGATGTAACAGGTATTGATGCCTCTGAAAAAAATATAGCTGTAGCAAAAATACATTCTAATAAAAGCAATTTAAATATAAATTATGTCTGTACTAGACCAGAAAAAATTTCAAAAAAATATGATGTTTTATTATGTATGGAAATTGTTGAACATGTAGATAATTTAAAATTGTTTTATCAAAGTTGCGTAAATTTATTAAATAAAAATGGATTAATTTTTTTTGCGACAATCAATCAAACAGTAAAATCATACTTGCTAGCTATAATTGGTGCTGAATATGTTTTGAGATGGCTACCAATTGGTACTCACGATTGGAAAAAATTTGTGAAACCAACTCATATGATTGACTCAATTTCCAATTTATCACTAAATTATAAAAAAATTACAGGTGTAACTTATAATCCTTTTTATAACAGATGGAATTTAAGTAATGATATTGATGTTAATTATATCTGTTATTTCAAAAAAAATTAATTATTATTTTTATTTAACCAAGGAATCGTATTTACTTCTATGCCTTCATCTCGTAATTCCTGTGTTTCTTCTTCTGTTGCGCTACCATAAATATTTCTGATATTTTTTTTATCATAATGAATAGATCTTGCTTTTGATGCAAAATCGTTACCAACATATTCTGCATTCTCCTTTACGAAATTATTTAATTCTCTAATTTTTTTTTGCAAATTTTTATAAAATTCTATTTGCTTTACTGCTTCACCTGTTTTTTTATTTTTTTTTACCTGAGGAGACATTAATGCTTTTGAAACATTATTTGATTTGCCACAAATACAATTTAGCATTTTATTATTTTCTAATTTTTCATATTCTTTAGAACTTGAAAACCAACTTTCAAAGCATCTGCCACACCCACACTTTAAATTATATTTAATCATATATAATAAATAAGATATGAAAGAATTATATAATTACAAGATTAATTTAGGATTTTTTTTCAAAAAATAAGATGACTTTGCCTAATGTGACTCCAAATTTCTTTACTTGCGCAATATTAATTAAGTAGTTTTCCTCTTGTAAAAACATCCAATCATCAAAATCTACTTTATAAAATTTATTTCCTACTTTAAGTTTAAATTTATATTTCCAATTAAAGGCGTTGCCGCTTGTCGATCCTTTAGCTAAACCAATTACACCATCTGCAAAGCCTGAATAATAACTTGAATTTTTATTATCTTTATTAATTGTCCATTTTCTAAATTCTTTAGATCCATCATTGTAAACAAAATTCTCTTCTAGTATTAACGTTTTTCCATTCCATGTACCAACAATGTCTACTTTAAAGTATTTTTTTATATTGCCAAATCTATCTTCAAAAACACCTCTTGCTACAGTTTTGCCAGAAAAAAAATTTTCTAAAACTAGTTTCGGATTATTATTTTTATAATCTTCTAAATTCATAGTAGAGCAATTGTTAAGATATAAAAACCCAACAAACAAGATTAAATATTTATGAACTTTATTCATTTAATTTCTATAATCGGCATTTATAGAAATGTAATCATGCGTAAGGTCACACGTATATGCTGTGAATGACTTTGTTCCACAGCCTAAAGAAATTTCAATTTTAATTGTTTGATTTTTCATGTAATTTTTTGTGACTTCCTCATTATACTTAGCGTTAATTTTGCCACCAGAATAAATTAGTTGATTTCCAATTGATAATTTCAATTTTTCTAATTTTAAACTTTCATCACATTTTCCGACGGCCATCAGAATTCTTCCCCNGTTAGGATCCTCACCAGCTATTGCAGTTTTTACCAATTGAGAGTTCGCAATTGAGAACGCAATATTTTTTGCAGATTTTTCTGTCTTTGCGTTTGAAATAATAATTTCTATAAATTTTTTTGCACCTTCACCATCCATTACGATCTGTTTAGATAAGTTTAACATAACTTCATGCAATTTTTTTTTAAAGATTTCATATTCTTTGCTTTTGTATTTATTTATTAATCTGTTTGCTCCTCTTTGTGTTGATAAAACTACTACCATGTCGTTAGTTGATGTATCTCCATCCACACTAATAGAATTAAAAGTTGAGGCAATATTTTCTTTAACTGCCTTATCGAGTAGTTTTTGCGAGATTTTAATATCCGAAAATATAAAACCTAACATTGTACCCATTCTAGGAAAAATCATACCAGATCCCTTGGCTAAACCAGATATTACACAATCATGATTATTAATTTTAAATACTGAATAAGTCATTTTTGGAATTGTATCAGTTGTCATTATTGCTCTCGCAGATTTAACCCATCTTAATTTATTGGTACCTCCAAGATTGTTAACTAATTCATCGATTTTTGAACTTATTTTTTCTGTAGGAAATTTTTCTCCAATAATACCTGTTGAAGCAAATAATAATTCATTGATTTTGCAATTAAGCTTTTGAGAAATTTTTTTTGCAATATCTTTAATAGAGTCATAACCTTGCTTTCCATTTAATGTATTAGCATTTTGAGTATTAATAAAGATTCCCTTTATTTTTTTGGAAGTATTTTTTCTATTCCAAATGATACAATGTGAACAAACTTTTGATTTTGTATAAACGACTGAATAAATTGGATCACAATCAAAGCTAAATAAAGTTAAATCATCTCTGTTTTGATTGATGTATAAATTTGCACTAGTAGATGACAATTTGAGCCCATGTATATTGGGCATATCAGGAAAATCTGATAATTTGACGTTAAGATTATCATTTTTGAATAAATCTAATTTATTTTCCATTTTAATAATTGATAATTTGTTGGTTTATAAGATAGAAATACACTTTTTACTATTACAAATTAAAAAATGTTAAAAAAATTAAAGTTTTTAAAAAAATTATTTGGTTCTAGCAATGAAAGAAAATTAGCTGAAATTAAACCTATAATTGATCAAATCAATCAACTCGAAAAGGAATTTGAGAATTTAAACGATACCGATTTAAAAGCAAAAACATCATATTTTAAAAAAGAAATTCGCAATGGTAAAAAATTAGATGATATATTACCTGAGGCTTTTGCCGTTGTAAGAGAGGCATCTAAAAGAACAATAGGTCAGAGACATTTTGATGTTCAATTAATTGGTGGAATTTGTTTGCACCAAGGTAAGATTGCGGAAATGAAAACAGGTGAAGGTAAAACTTTGGTTGCAACTTTGGCAGCTTATCTAAATGCTCTACAAAATAAAGGTGTACACATTGTAACAGTTAATGATTATTTGGCCGAAAGGGATTCAAAATGGATGGGTCAAATATTTGACTTTTTAAATCTTAAAGTTGGGTGCCTTGCAAATGATATTTCAGATGAAAATAGAAAAATTATTTATAATTGTGACATTATTTATGGAACTAACAATGAATTTGCATTTGATTATTTAAGAGACAATATGAAATTATCCTTAAACGAAATGGTCCAAAATGAATTTAATTTTTGTATTGTTGACGAGGTTGATAGTATATTAATTGATGAGGCTCGAACGCCGCTAATTATATCAGGCCCAAGTGATGACAATTCCAATCAGTATTTCTTATGTACTCAAATAGTAAAGAGCCTTGATACCAAACATTATCAATTAGATGAAAAAGATAGAAATGTAAATTTAACAGAAAAGGGAATTGATCAAGTTGAAAAAAAACTTAAATCAGAAAATAAACTAAAGGGCGAAGGTTTTTATGACCCAAGAAATTTGTCATTAGTACATCATATTAATCAATCTCTAAAAGCGAACTTAATATTTATAAGGGATAAAGATTATATTATTAGAGATAACAAAATTGAAATTATTGATGAATTCACAGGGAGGGTATTGGAGGGAAGAAGATACTCAGATGGATTACATCAAGCTATAGAAGCAAAAGAAGGAGTTGAAATTCAAAAAGAAAATCAAACATTTGCTTCTATAACTTATCAAAACTATTTTAGATTATATAAAAAACTTTCTGGAATGACCGGTACAGCTATAACGGAAGCAGAAGAGTTTTTTGATATATATAAACTGGATGTTGTTGAAATACCAACTAATCAAAAAATGATAAGAAAAGATTTAAATGATCAAATTTATAGATCAGAAAAGGAGAAAAATAATGCTATTTTAGAAGATATCATTCAGGCAAATAAAAAACTTCAACCAATTCTGGTGGGTACAACAAGTATTGATAAATCAGAAAAAATTTCTAAAATTTTAAAATCGAAAAAAATTAATCATAGTGTTTTAAATGCTAAACATCATGAAAAGGAAGCAAAAATAATTTCTAAAGCTGGTGAACCAGGCTCAATTACTATTGCTACAAACATGGCAGGAAGAGGTACAGATATTCAACTTGGTGGAAATTTAGAAAAAAAATTAGAGGAAATAGAACCAAAAGATAAAGATAAACTTTTACAGAAGCATAAAGAAGACAAAAAAAAAGTTATAAATTCTGGAGGGTTATTTGTTATCGGAACGGAAAGACACGAAAGTAGAAGAATCGATAATCAGTTGAGAGGAAGGTCTGGAAGACAGGGAGATAATGGGACTTCTATTTTTTATTTAAGTCTCGAAGACGATCTTATGAGAATTTTCGGCTCAGAAAAGATTGAATTCATGCTTCAAAAACTTGGTCTAAAACCTAATGAAGCTTTGGATCATCCATGGATTAATAAAGCTCTTGAAAAAGCTCAACAAAAAGTAGAGTCAAGAAATTTTGAGATCAGGAAAACTTTATTACAATTTGATGATGTGATGAATGACCAACGAAATGTCATTTATGAACAAAGATATAAAATACTAAGCGATAATGATATATATCAAATTATTGACGAAATAAACAATGAAATACTTTCAAATTATATTACTCAAGTTAATATTGATTTAACTGACAAAAGTTTGATATCAAAATTAAATAGATTTCTATTAAAAAAAATAACAGAAAATGATTTTAAGTCTTTCGCTAGTCTTACAAACGATGAAAAAAAAATAGCTTTAAGTAAAAAGTATAAAAGCAAAAGAACAGAAAGAATTAAACTTGTTGGTGATAAAGTTAATAGAGATATTGAAAAAAAAATATTTTTGCAAAATTTAGATTTCGAATGGAGAAATCATTTACAATATTTAGAACAATTACGCCAAGTAATTGGGCTCAGAGGTTACGGTCAAAGAAATCCTATAGATGAATATAAAAAGGAAAGTTTTGAATTATTTCAAGGTCTATTATTTAGAATTAAAGAGAATATAATAATTTTTTTAACAAATATAAATTTAAATATAGAGGAAAATATTCAAAGTGAATTATCAAAAGATGATAAAAAAATCGAGAGAATCAATAGAGCTGAAATACCAAAACTTTCAAGAAATGATAAGTGCTCATGTGGATCTGGAAAAAAATTTAAGCATTGTTGTGGGGCTCTAGCTTAAAGTAAAATACATAACTATTAGTATAACCGATAAAACAAAAAATGATATCTTAATTATTTTATTTCTCGTGATGATTTTAATATTTTTAGTGTTGAAAGTACTAAAATTAATTTCACTAGGTAAATCTTTGCCAATCTTCATAAACTTATTTTTTCTTTCTTCTTTGATATCTAAGACTTTATTATTAGAGTAGAAATCTAATTGTTTATTTAGGCATTGTTTAATTGAATTTGCACATTCTTGTGGGTCTCGATGTGCCCCTCCTTTTGGTTCTTTGATTACCCCGTCTATAATATTAAATTTATAAAGATCCTGTGCCGTAATTTTCATAGCCTCTGCAGCCTCATTTGATTTAGTTACATCCTTCCAAAGAATTGAAGCGCATCCTTCTGGTGAAATTACAGAGTAAATTGAGTGTTCCAGCATAAATACTTTATTTGAACTTGCTAGCGCGATAGCTCCACCTGAGCCACCTTCGCCTATAACAACTGAAATTGTTGGTACATCAAGAGACATGCAGCATGAAATAGATGAAGCTATAGCCTCTGCTTGCCCTCTTTCTTCGGCACCTTTGCCAGGAAAAGCTCCAGGAGTATCAATAAAAACTACAACTGGTATGTTAAAATTATTTGCAATCTTCATTAGTCTAATACATTTTCTATATCCTTCAGGTCTCATCATTCCAAAATTTCTTTTTATTCTACTGGATGTATCAAATCCTTTTTCTTGGCCAATTACTAAAACCGATTTACCGTCTAGTTTAGCAAAACCAGTTAATACAGCTTCATCTTCTGCAAAAGATCTGTCACCTGAAATTAATTCAAATTCTGTGAAAATTTTTTCAATATAATAATTAGATCTTGGTCTATTTTCGTGTCTAGCTACCTTAGTTTTTTGCCAACTGTTTAAATTTGAATATAAGTTGTCAATTTTTTGATCAATTTCAGATTGTAAACTATCTATTTTGTCCTTATTTATAGAGGATATACCTTCATTTTGGTAAGGGTTTTTTAATACATCTAAATTTTTATCCAACTCTTCAATTTCTTTTTCAAAATCTAAATATGTCATTTATATATCTTGCTAGATTTGTGTATTAATATATATCACCTGCTCTATGATTTTTAAACAGTCCAGGTTTAACAAACTTAGTTTTTTTTAAAATATATATAACTACTCAATATGAATTATATTAAAATTTCGAACTCGAACATTAATAAAGATCTCTATGATTTTATAAATAATGAAGTAATACCGGGTACAGACATTAAACCTGATGACTTTTGGCCAAAATTCATTGAATGTTCCAATCTTTTATCAATTGAAAATGAAGAACTTATTAAAGAAAGATTACAAATACAGAGCAAAATAGACGATTGGCTTAAAGAAAACAGAGATAGCTTTGATCAAAATGACTATATAAGTTTTTTAAAACAAATAAATTATATTGTTAATGAAGGTGAAAATTTTAAGATAAATACTCAAAATGTTGATGAAGAGATAAGCAAGATTGCTGGTCCTCAATTAGTAGTACCTATCGATAATGCTAGGTATGCTATAAATGCTGCAAATGCAAGATGGGGGAGTCTTTATGATGCTTATTATGGTACCGACGCAGTATCACTTGATAAGGAATTACAAAAAGGTAACAAATATAACACTAAGAGAGGCCAAAAAGTTATTGGAAAAGGAAGAGAATTTTTAAATCAAGTTTTTAAACTAGAAAAGTCAAGTTGGTCCGATGTAATAAAATTTAGCGTTGTTTCAAATAATTTAAATATTAAATTAAATGATAATACTATTACGAGCTTAATCGAAAAAGATAAATTTGCTGGATATACAGGTTCAAGCCAAAATCCAGAAAGTATTTTCTTAAAAAATAATCATCTTCATGTGCAGATTATTATAGATAAAAAAAACAATATTGGAAAAATTGATAAAGCAAATATTTCAGACATAGTTATTGAGTCTGCAGTCTCTACAATAATGGATTTAGAAGACTCTGTAGCCGCTGTAGATGCTAATGATAAAATTAAATGTTATCGAAATTGGCTTGGAATTATGAAAAATGAATTAGAAGCTAAAATTAATAAACATGGTAAAATTATAAATAGGACATTAAATAAAGATAAAACAATTTATAGTCCTGAAGGAAAAGAAATTTATTTAAAAGCACGGTCTTTACTTCTAATAAGAAATGTAGGACATCTTATGAAAAATAATTCAGTGATATTAGATAATGGAAAAGAAATACCTGAAGGAATATTAGATGCTTTCATTTCAGTACTTTGCTCAATTCATGATTTAAAAAATAAAAATAATTCAAACCAGGGTTCAGTATATATTGTTAAACCTAAAATGCATGGACCAAAAGAAGTTGGATTTGCTGATAAGATTTTTTCTAAAGTTGAAGAAATTCTTAACTTAAAACCAAATACCATTAAAATCGGTATAATGGATGAGGAAAGAAGAACAACAATAAACTTAAAAGAATGTATTAGAACAGTAAAAGATAGAATCGTATTTATTAATACTGGTTTTTTAGACAGAACTGGAGATGAAATGCACACATCTTTTGAAAAGGGTCCAATGATATTTAAAGGTGATATGAAAAAATCAAAATGGTTGTTAGCATATGAAAACTGGAATGTAGACATTGGTTTAGAATGTGGTTTCGCAGGCAAAGCTCAAATTGGTAAAGGTATGTGGGCAATGCCAGATAAAATGCAAGACATGTTGGACCAGAAAGCTTCTCACCCTCTTGCAGGAGCAAATTGTGCTTGGGTACCATCACCAACAGCTGCAACGCTACATGCTACGCATTATCATAAGATAAATGTTTTCGATAGACAAAAAGAATTAACTAAAAGAAAAAGGGCAGAATTAAAAGATATATTAACCATACCAGTTTCAGATCGACAAAATTGGTCAAAAGAAAGTATCAACACGGAAATAGAAAATAATGTTCAAGGCATTTTAGGATACGTGGTTAGATGGATTGATCAAGGAATAGGTTGTTCAAAGGTTCCTGACATTAACAATATTGGGCTTATGGAAGATAGAGCAACTTTAAGAATATCCTCTCAGCATATTGCTAATTGGCTACACCATA
>PAFP01000043.1 GCA_002704185.1 Candidatus Pelagibacter sp. | reverse complement strand
CCATGATAGTTATAAAGTATCTGGGGGTTTACATGGTGTAGGTGTTTCGGTTGTCAACGCATTATCAGATAAATTAATTTTAAATATTTTTAAAAATGGTTACGAATATTATGTACAATTTAATAACGGATTAACAGTAGACCCATTAACACAAAACGGCAAAACTGAAAAATCTGGGTCAAAAATAACTTTTTATCCCTCGAAAAACATTTTTAACAATATAGAATTTAATTTAAAAATTTTACAAAAAAGATTTAAAGAATTAGCATATTTAAACAAAAAATTAGAAATAAATCTTTTAGACAATCGAAAAAGTAAACCAGAAAAATTTTCTTATAAGTTTGAAAACGGAATAAATGGATTTGTTATGGATTTTAATAGAAACAAAGATAAACTTAAGACAGATGATAATAATATAGTTTTGGAAAATCCTATATATTTACAAGGATCTAAAAATAAAATCGAAATTGAATGTTCTCTTATTTGGAATAATAAGTTTGATGAACATATTCATTGTTTCACAAATAATATTCCACAAAAAGACGGAGGAACACATCTTATAGGATTTAGGAATGCTATAACACGTTTAATCAACAAATATGCAACAGATCTAGGGTTGCTAAAAAAAGAAAAAATAAGTCTTGTTGGTGATGATGTGAGAGAGGGATTGATATGTGTCCTGTCAGCAAAAGTACAAGATCCTAAATTTTCATCACAAACAAAAGATAAACTTGTATCTTCTGAAGTAAGACCTGTAGTTGAAGCTATAATAAATGAAAAGTTATCTTTTTGGTTAGATCAAAATCCAAAAATTACAAAATTAATTTTGGCTAAAATTATACAATCTGCAATAGCAAGAGAGGTAGCAAGAAAAGCTAGAGAAAACGTTAGAAGAAAAAGCGCGCTAGATATTACCACACTTCCTGGAAAATTAGCAGATTGTCAATCAACAGATAATGATAAAACTGAACTATTTATAGTGGAGGGTGATTCTGCAGGAGGATCAGCCAAGCAGGCACGCGATCGAAAATTTCAAGCGGTATTACCTCTTAGAGGTAAAATTTTAAATACTTTTATAGAAAAAGAAAACGGAAAAAATAATAATAAAAAGAAAACTTTTTCGAAAATGCTATCATCAAATGAAATAATTACATTAATTAATGCTTTAGGAACAGGATTTGAAGATTTTGATATAAAAAAATTGAGGTACGGAAAAGTAGTGATAATGACAGATGCTGATGTAGACGGTTCTCACATAAGAGCTTTATTATTAACTTTTTTTAATAATGCACCATTTAATGAACTAATACAAAAAGGCAAAATTTATATTGCTCAGCCACCACTATACAAAGTAAAAATAGATAAAAGCTTCAAATATTTAAAATCCGATGATGAACTTATAAGTACATCTATCGCACATTGCGGAAGTGATTTCGAGATTAAAGGCAAAACTAATGGTCACAAAATAGAATTTAACGAGGTTTTAAATGCATCACTTAAATTAGATGAAATTTTAAAAAATATTGAGTTAGATAGCAAAGTTTTAGAAGAACTCGCTATTGTAGGTGCGTTTAGTAGAAAAGGGGAGGATGTTCTAATTTTGGATGATGAAAATAACAAGAAAAAATTAGGAGCAATGTCAGCCGTCGCAGATTTAAGAAATAGAATAATTGGTACAAATAAAAATTGGGAGGCTAGAGTTGAAGGAAAAAATATAATTTTAGAAGGAAACGAATATAATGAAGTAATAAAATGTAATATTCCTATAAATTTTTTCACAAAAAGTAATATTAAAACTTTGAACAAATTATCTGAAATAACAAACGAACTATCAATATTTAGAAAAAGTTGTTTGTTAATCAATAGATCCAACGAAAAAACTATAACAATTACATCTCCAATTCACTTGTTAAAAGCGATAATTGATCTAGGAAAAGAAAACTTGTCAATTCAAAGATTTAAAGGATTAGGAGAAATGAATCCTGATGAATTATGGGAAACAACACTAAATAAAGAAAACAATTCATTACTAAAAGTTGCTTATTCAAATTCAATAGATAATGACACTACAGAAGCATCAAGTGATGATAATGCAATCTTTTTCACATTGATGGGCGAAGATGTTTCAAAGAGAAAAAACTTTATAGATAAAAACGCTTTAAAAGTTACTAACCTAGATGTTTAATATCTAAATGAGCGTAAAAGAATTTTTTGGTTCCGATGAGGAAAAAATTAGTCTCGAAACAATAATTAATATTAGGTGGATAGCTATATTTGGTCAAGTTTTTGCAATATGCTTTGTATATTACTATCTTAAGTTCAACTTTGAAATATTATGGTGTGGTTTGTTGGTAATGATTTCAATAATTATTAATTCTTACTTAGAATTTAATAAAGGAAAAGTTGGTGAGTTAAACAATCTGAGCGCTACATTAAACATCTTTTACGATTTAATTCAGTTAGCATTATTACTATTTTTAACAGGTGGTCTAACAAATCCGTTTTCTATTTTAATAATTGTACCAACAACAATTGCAACAACTTTTTTGTCTAGAAATAGCAGCTTTTTTATAGCAAGCGTATCAATAATATTATGTTCTATTCTTGCGTTATTTAATTTGCCGTTACCAGGCCCTGATGGTGAAACACTAAAAACACCAAAATATTATTTATTAGGAACGTGGTTATCTACAACAATAGGGATAATTTTTTTAGGAAACTATGCATATCAACTTGCTAGATCAAATAGAAAAAGATCAAAAGCATTAGAAGGTTTAGAAAAAACATTATCTAATGAACAAACCTTAAGTTCTGTAGGGAGCCTTGCAGCAGCAGCAGTGCATGAATTAGGAACACCATTAGCGACAATATCCTTAGTTTCGGGAGAATTAAAAAAACAACTTTTAACTAAAAGTGAATTTAAAGAAGATATAGATTTATTAATTTCTCAAGCTGATAGATGTAGATTAATTTTGAAAAATATTGGTACTGATCCAAAAAAAGAGGATGATTTTTTACAGAGAATCTCATTAAAAAATCTGTTGAATGAAATAGTATTTTCAAATGAAAGAAAGCATGACAAAAAAATAATTATTATAGACAAACTAGAACATGAACCGTTAAAAATTAATAAACAAATAGAAATTACTTATGCTTTAAGAAGCCTCATTGATAATTCAATTAAATTTTCAAAATCAGAAATAAAAATATTCATTGAAAAAATTGAAAATGATTTATCAATCATAATTACCGACGATGGTCCAGGTTTTGATGATGAAATTTTAAAAAGAATTGGTGAACCGTATATTAAATCTAGTTTAGTAGATAAAACAAAACTAGGTCTTGGGCTGGGATTGTTTATATCAAAAAATCTATTAGAAAGAACAAAGGCTAAAATAATTTTTGAAAATAAAAAAAGTGATTTAGGAGCCGTTGTTAAAATTATATGGCGTTATGAGGACTTGATTAATTAAAATTTTACTCAGGTTCTTGCTGTGTCACACAATGTATTGCTCCAAAACCCCAAATTAAATTTGAGCAATCGATCGGTATAATTTTTCTATCTTTAAAATAACGCTTGAAAATATTAAAAACTAATTTGTCTTTTTTATCTTTAAATGTTGGTAATAAAACTATTTTATTAGCAATATAAAAGTTTAGGTACGAGGCGGGTACTCTTTTTCTAAAAATATATTTAGCTTTTGGCATTGGTATTTTGACTAACTTTAAATTAAGTTTTTTATCTCTATTAAACTTTTCTAATATATTCATATTATTTTTTAAATTTTTATAATTTGTGTCCTTTCTGTTGGTTTCTGAAGCTAAAAAAACTATTTTTGGCGACACAAATCTTGCTATATCATCAACGTGACCATTTGTGTCGTCGCCTGCTATACCTTTATTTAGCCATATAATTTTATTTATCCCCATAAATTTGTTAAAGATATATTCATAATCTTTTAATTCAAAATTTTTATTTCTTATTTGTTTCTCACTTAAAAGGCACTGTTTCGTTGTTATTAGTATATTTTTACCATTTACATCAAAGGCCCCACCCTCTAAAACAATTTTCTTTCCATTCATCTTTGGGGTTAATAATTCAAAATTACTATTTCTTTTAACACATTGAAAAATTTTATTGTCATATTCAAAATCATTATATTTCGCCCAGGCATTAAAACTCCAATTACAAATTATTATTTTATTTTTTTTTTTTAAAAAAATTGGAGCCGTATCTCTTAGCCATACTCTGTTAGTCTTACAGATATGAATGCGTAAATTTTTCATATCCGCATTAGTTTTTTTTAAAATAGCATTTAAAGTGATTATTTCTTTTCTATTTTTAACTAATATATTAACTCGTTGAACTTTTGATAGTTCATAAATTATCTTTAAAAAGACATTTGGTATTTTTTCAAATAATCCGGGCCAATCAGATTTATTATGTGGCCAAGCTAACCATGTAGACTTTTGTTTTTCCCACTCAGCGGGCATTCTATATTGATTTTTATTCCGCAAATTACGCATTTTTAGGATTTTTTAGAATGCCTTTATACTTATCAATTCTTCTATCTCTAAAAAAAGGCCAGTGTTGTCTTACTGTTTCAATTTTTTTTAAATCTATATTACAAATTAGTACTTCTTCTGAATTTTTAGCCTTTGCTAAAATATTTCCGCTTGGATCAAAAATTATAGAATTGCCCCAAAATTCTAAAGTTTTTGAACCCACTTTTTCTAAACCAACACGATTAACTGCTGCAACATAAATGCCATTTGCAATTGCATGAGATCTTTGAATTGATATCCATGACTCTAATTGAGATTTACCATAACTTTTCTTTTCTTTTGGATGCCAACCAATCGCAGTTGGATAAAAAATTATCTCTGCCCCAAGTATTGATGTTAATCTTGCAGCCTCAGGGAACCACTGATCCCAACAAATTAATGTTCCAATATTTATTTTTGAAGTTTTTACAGATTTAAATCCTAAGTCACCTGGTGTAAAATAGAATTTTTCATAATATTGCGGGTCATCCGGAATGTGCATTTTTCTATATTTACTTATAATTTTACCTCTTTGGTCAATTACTATACATGTATTATGATAAATACCCGCCAGTTTTTTTTCAAATAAAGACGCAAGGAGTATTATTTTTAATTCTTTACATAAAGAGCAAAGTATATCAGAGGTCTTACCGGGAATTTTTTCTGCTAGTTTAAAGTTTGAGTGTTTTTCGATCTGGCAAAAATAATTTGATAAAAATAGTTCAGGTAAACATATTATCTGTGCACCTTTTTGTTGTGCTTTACGTATTTTATTAATTGCATTATCCAGATTTTTAATTCTTGAGGAAACCATCTTCATTTGTATTATTGCAATTTTAATTTTAGACATCAAAGATATTTTGAAAACCTTTTTTTTTTCGGTTTTTCCAATTTCCAGTATGATATGCATCGCTAGCAATTAAAGGTAAGACCGAAGTAGCTTCTGCAAATACCATCTGTTCTTCCTTAACATCTACTTTACCCCAAGAGCTAGCCTCTTTTAAAGTAGAAGAACTACACGCACCATCCCTTGGGTCAGCGACTGTTATTTGAATAGCATATTTATGCATCTCAACATTTTTTCCTAATAATTCAGCACAAATTACTGTATCTTGAATAAAATTTTTAGGTACTCCTCCACCAATCATAAATAGACCTGAACTTTTCGATTTAAGCTTTATTTCAGTTAATTCTCTAAATTCTTTAATAGAGTCAATTGTTACGTGGTTTTTTGGTCTTTCTTCTTGATGCATTACTAATCCAAACCCAGCCGAGCTGTCCGTGAATGCTGGACAGAATATCGGAACATTCTGCTCGTATGCTGTTTGAATTAAAGACCCCTTTTTTTTTGCGTTATTTTTTAAATATTCTCCAAGATATTTTATAAATTTCCTAGATGTATATTGACCAGGCTCTATATTATTTGCAATTTCGCATATTTTTTTATCACAAGTTTGAAGCTCTTCTTCGTCTATATAAGTATCATATATCCTATCTATGTAATTATTCCTCAAAAGATTATCGTCCTGTAACTGTGAACCCTGGTAATGCTTAAAACCAAGTGCTTCAAAAAAATCCATATCTATTATTGATGCTCCAGTAGCAACGATTGCATCAACCATATTATTTTTTACTAATTCAGAATAAAGATTCATACATCCAGCAGCAGAGGTTGAACCCGCAATTGTTAAAAAAATAGTACAGTCCTTATCAGATAGCATATTATTATAAATTTTTGCAGCATTTGCTACCTCTCGAGATGTAAAAGACATTTTGGACATCGCCTTTATTATAGGTCTAGAATCAAAAGAAGTTATATCAATATGTTCTACAGGTGAATTTAAAAAACTGGATTTATTATTATCCATTAATTTTATGCGAATAATGTTTTAATATTATTATTCTCATCAGCGTCATAAATCGACATTATTGGACTATCCTCAACTTCATATATATCTGATGAATAGAAACCATTAAACTTTGTTCTCATGCTAATACCATACGCACCCAGCTGTCCAATTTCAATATAGTCACCTTGTTTTATATTACTAGGTAAATTAAATGGACCTTTCATATAATCTAAACCATCACATGTAGGGCCAAAGAAACTATAAGGTATAATACGTTTTGTAAAATTTTTATCAAGTTGAATGGCTTTTGAAGGAAAAATAAATTTAGGTTGTCCTGCATCGAATAAAGAACCATACGTTCCGTCATTAATATAAAGATTTTGTTTTTTTCTTAATTCAACCTTAACAATTGTTGAACCACTTTCTGCCACAAGAGCTCTTCCAGGTTCACAAATGAGTTCCACTTTTTTATTTAAATTTAATTTTTTAATCCCTTTATCTATTTCTTTAATATAATTTTTTAAAGGTTGAGGGTATAAATCAGGATATGTAGTTGGAAATCCACCACCAACATTTATTATATCTGGTGTAATACCTGTTTTTTTAACTAGTAAACTTATATCATTTATCGCTTTCGAGTACGAAATTGGATTCATACATTGTGACCCAACATGGAAGCTTATAGCAAGTTTTTTAGAATAACTTTGAGCAAGTTTTAGCAAAGGAGTAGCTTCGCTAACAGTAGCTCCAAATTTTTTAGATAAATCAATCTCCGCATGCTCATTCGACGTTTGTAGTCTTAAGTAAAGATTTAAATCCCTGGCATTATTGGTAGACTTTAATATTTTATCTAATTCATCTTTACTATCAAAAGCAAAATCTTTAACATTATATTTAAAATATGCTTCGCTTATACTTTTTGAATTTTTGATTGTATGCATGAAATAAATTTTAGAATTTATTGATAATTTTTTGATAAGTTTGATTTCTTCTAAAGAAGCAGTATCAAAATTTTCTATACCGCAGGAAATAATAGTTTTAAGAATTTTTTCATTTGGATTGCATTTGACAGCGAAAAGCACTTTTCCTGGAAAATTTGTTTTAAACCAATTTGTAGCTGATTTAATGCTATCTTTTCTAAAGCAGTAAACAGGATCTACTGGTCGTAATTGTTTAACCAACTCTTCAACGGATCTAAACTTAGCCATTTCATATAACCTCTCAATAGTTACAAATAATTATTAAAAAATAATTAATAATTCCCAAATAAAGGATTTCTAAATTATGTAAAGAATAAAATTGTGGAAAAAACATTCCATAGGATTTGTTTTCTGACTAAGTGTCACTTGATAAAGATCAATTCTGCATTATATATAAAATATGAAAATTAGTGTAAAAAAGCTCAATATAGAGGAATTTCAGGACAAATCTTTGCTTATTGTCGATGATGATGACCCTTTTAGAAATAGGCTTGGAAGGGCTATGGAAA
>PAFP01000042.1 GCA_002704185.1 Candidatus Pelagibacter sp. | reverse complement strand
AAAGAAATTAATTCTTTTACTAAATAAAATTAATCTTTATTTTTTACCTTCTGTATCAACAAATATTTCATAACTCTTCTTCTAAACCTGGTAAAAAAACTACCTCAAATTCTAAACCTTTTGCTGCATGAACAGTCATAATATTTATTTTGTCGCCATCCCATTCTTCATCTAGGGATGTTTGAAGCGAGATATTTTCTAAAAATTCGTCTAAATTTCCATAAATTTTCATTGAAGATCTGAGTTCTTTTAAATTCTCTAATCTACTTTCTGATTCTGGACTTTTTTCTTTTATTAACATTTCTGTATAACCAGATTCGTCTAATACTCTTTCAAGAAGTGTTACGTGGTCTAAGTCTTTTGATATTTTTTTCCATGTTAAAATATTACTCACAAAATTGTTTACACTAGCTTCAGTCTTTGGCTTAAATAATTTTTCTTTTATCATTTGTAAACTGGCATCAAATAGTGATATTTGTTTAGATCTAGCCATCTCATGAATTTTTTTTACAGAACTTTCACCAATAGATCTTTTTGGTTGATTTATAATTCTTTCAAAGGCTAAATCATCTGTAGTATGTTTTATAAGCCTTAAATAACTAACTGCATCTTTTATTTCAGATCTTTCATAAAATTTTAATCCACCTATGATCCTATAAGGCAAACCAATTCGAATAAACCTCTCCTCGAATTCCCTTGTCTGGAATGCTGCTCTAACCAATATAGAAATATTATTCAAATCGTAATTTTTAATTAATTCTTTTTCAATTTGATCAGACACAAATATTGCTTCTTGTAAGCCATCTGAGAATGACTGAATTTGTATTTTTTCGCCATCATCGAATTCTGACCATAGTTTTTTTGGATGTCTATTTCCATTATTTGCAATTAAAGATGAAGCTGCAGATAAAATATTTTTAGTAGATCTATAATTTTGTTCAAGTTTTATAATTTTTGTATTATTAAAATTTTTATCAAAACCTAGAATGTTTTTTATTTCTGCTCCTCTCCAGCTATAAATTGATTGATCATCATCACCAACCACGCATATATTTTGATTATCATTAATAAGTAATTTAAGCCATAAATTTTGTATATAATTAGTATCTTGAAATTCATCTACTAAAATGTATTTAAAATTTGTTTGATATAATTTTTTAATATTTTCATATTTTTTAAAAATTGTTACGCAATGTAAAATCAAATCACCAAAATCTGCACAATTCATAACAACAAGTTTTTGTTGATAAATTTTGTAAATTTTAAGACTCATTACTTTTTCAATTTGTGACTTATTTACAGTAACCTCTTCTGGGGTTAATCCAAGGTTCTTCCATCGATCAATATTATAAAGGATTAGTTTTGGTGAATTTTGTTTTATGTCGATATTTTCGCTTTCTAATATATTTCTTATTAATTTAAGCTGATCTAAGGTATCTAAAATTGTAAAATTTGGTTTTAAATTGACAGCCTCGGCATGTTTTCTCAAAATTTTATTACTTAAAGAGTGGAAAGTACCTAACCAGGGAATTGCATTTGATTTAGTATTGACTAATTTATTTACTCTTTCCCTCATTTCATTCGCAGCTTTATTTGTGAAAGTTACACACAAAATCTGTTGTCCAAAACATTTTTTATTATATATTAAATTAGCAACGCGAGTTGTAAGTACTTTTGTTTTACCCGAGCCAGCTCCTGCTAATATTAATAAAGGTCCATCAAAACAATTTACAGCGGTTTTTTGTTGATTATTTAGAGAATTTAAATAATTGTTATTCATGCCTAACCTTTATAACAAATATAAATAAAAATAATTAAATAATGCTTAAATTTTCAAAGAAAAAAGTACTTATAACTGGATTTTTTTTTTTAGTCCTAATAATTTATATTTTATCCCCACTAATACTGAATTTAAACCACTTAAAATCTAATCTAGAAATGCTCATTGAGACAAATGTTAATAAAAAAGTTTCAATAAATGGTAACATCCATTATAGACTTTTTCCACTACCATCAATTGTAATCGAGGATATGGAGCTTGGTGATGATATTGAAACTAAAAGTAGAATAGAATCTACAATAATTATAATACGACCTCATTATTTATTTATAAAAACATTTAAAACTAAAGAAATTACTTTTAAAAATGGTCAATTTCCAATCCAAATAAATAATTTTAAAGATCTAAATTCATTTAATAATCTTAAAATAAAAATCAAATTTGAAAATATTAATATAAAATTATTACGTAATAATAAAAATATTATTATTTCAAATGCAAATTCATCTATTTATATTAAGAATTATTATATAACAAAATTAAAATTAGAGGGTATTTACGAAGAAATACCATTTATTTTGAATTTTAAGAAAAACCAAATACAAATTAAATCTAAAGCTTTAAATTTAAAAACAAAAATAATACTTAATAAAGGAATTAATAATGTAACACTATCTTATGATGATAAATTATTATTGCCAGGTTTGCAAAATATTTTAATAAAAGGTGATTTTATACAAAAAAACGGTCTAATATTTAGTAAAAATTCAGAGCTCTCATCAAAGCTATTCAACGGTAATTTTAATTTTAATTTTGATTATAAAAATAGAAAAAATCCAGTTATAAATTTTAAATTAAAAAAAACAAGGTTCGATAAAATAGAAACATCAGATATTGTTAATATTGTTAAATACGATATATTTGAATTAGCTAAATATTTTAATGGAAATATTCTGATAGAAATTCCTAACACAAAATTTAAAAATAAAATATTCAATAAAGTTTTTATTGATATTAAATTTTTAGCAGGCGATATTATATTAGATAATTTTATATTGAGCTCAATTTCAAATAAATTAAAAATTAGTGGTAAAATATTAAAATTTGAAAAAGATAAATTATTTTTCTATAAAACTGAGTTTTCAACAAATAATTATAAAAAAATAATTAACAATTTATCAATAGATAAAAACATTCAGAGCAAAATTATTGATAAAGAAGTTTTTAATATTAAATCCTCAGGATATTTGAATTTAAATAAGGAAAAAATTAACATTGAAAGAAATGAAACAAATTACTTTACTGCCTCAAATCCTTATGTAGATAAACAAATTATTTATGAAGGAAATAAACTTATAAATTTAAATAAGAGGTTTAATGAAAAGATATTAGAAGGAAAATTAATAAATTTCTTTAATTTACCTAAATTTTTTGAACTTTATTAACTTGGCCTAGTCATTTTTTTTGGATTCATTACTTTGTTAAATGTTTTTTCACTAATCAACCCACTTTTCAAAGATTCAAATCTTAGGGTTGTTCCGTTTTTATGCGCGCTCTTTGCAATTTTACTTGCATTGTCATAACCTATAATTGGAGATAGTGCTGTAACAAGCATTAATGACTCTTTTAAATATTTATCTATCTTTTTTTTATCTGCTTTAATTCCATTTAAACAACTGTTAATAAAACAATTTACTGAATCAGAGATGAGATCAATTGATTGAATTATGTTGTGAATTATTAAAGGTTTGAACACGTTAAGTTCANAATGCCCATGTGATCCTGCCATAGTAATCCCATTATGATTTCCAATAACTTTGACACATACCATTGTTACCGCCTCACATTGTGTTGGATTTACTTTGCCTGGCATTATTGAAGAACCGGGTTCATTTTCAGGTAATATTAATTCACCATAGCCAGCTCTAGGACCTGATCCTAAAAACCTTATATCATTTGCAATTTTCATTAATGCAACTGCAGTTGTGTTTAGGGTACCAGAGAAATTTACTATTGAGTCATGCGCTGCCAAGGCTTCGAATTTATTTTTTGCTGTTTCAAACGGTAATTTTGTAATTTTAGATATTTCTTTAGCTATTTTTTTATCCCATCCTTTTTTAGTATTAATTCCTGTCCCAACCGCAGTTCCGCCTTGGGCAAGGGGATATATTTCTTTTAAAGCTCGTTTAATTCTAGCGAGACATTTCGTGACTTGCATATGATATCCAGAAAACTCTTGACCTAATGTAAGAGGGGTAGCATCTTGTAAATGGGTTCTTCCTATTTTTACAATGTCTTTAAATTGATTAGCTTTTTTACCTAAAGTTTTTTCAAGTTTTGTAATGGCCGGTATTAATTTTTTATTTGCCATCATAGCAATGGATATATGCATCGCGGTGGGGAAAGTGTCATTAGTTGACTGAGCTTTATTTACATGATCGTTAGGATGAACTGGTTTCTTTGTTCCTAATTTAGAGCCTAAAATTTCATTTGCTCTATTGGCTATTACTTCATTTAGATTCATATTGGTTTGTGTGCCTGAGCCTGTTTGCCAAACAACAAGCGGAAAATGATCATCTAACTTACCTAAAATTACTTCATCACAAGTTTTTACTATCGCTCTTGATATTTTATTTTCTAAATCGCCAAATTTTGCATTTATAATGGCAGCAGCTTTTTTAACTATTGCCATAGAGTGTATTTGCTCAATTGGAACTTTGAATTTACCTATTTTAAAATTCTTTAAAGACCTCTGAGTGGAAGCGCCCCAATATTTATCCGATGGAACTTTAATTTTTCCAAAACTATCACTTTCTGTTCTAGATGCCATTTAACTAAATATTATATATACATTAAAACTATTTTTACAATGAGCGAGCTGGTCAGAGATAAAAATATATTTGTTAACCGTTAAAAATAACCAAATATATCATAAGTAGGACAAGCAAATTTGCTCCAACAATAATAGCAACACCTCTAGAAAAAAAACCATCTTTTTTTTCAGATATCTCTATTGGGTCGACCTCTGCTGGTCTTATTAAATTTACTTTTTTCATTTAAAAAAAAGGTAATATTAAATTGTGACCAAGTCTTGATTAAAATTTGTCTATTTTTTTTCTGTCCACTCTTTGTAGCCACCAGTCATATTTTTCACGTTTTTTAGACCCATTTCCTTCATTGTCTTTGTGGATAAAGTGCTTTGCCCTCCTAGGCCACAAAACACAATATATTCTTTATCGGGGTTGTTTTTGAAGAACTGATTCTCTAGTGGACTACCTTCTGCAAGAAAAAACTCTAATAAACCTCTCTCTAGATGAATAGCATTACCAATAGTTCCTTTTTCATAAGAATTTTTATCTCTTACATCTATAAACTGAACATTAGGATCGTTTAATTTTTTCTTAGCATCTTCCACAGAAATATTTTCTATTTCTTTGGATATTTGCATCAAATCTTCAAACTTTTTCATTATTTTTTTAGATCCTGCTGTTTAACTTCTCTAATATAAGGTTTAACTGTCTTCCATCCATATGGAAATAATTTTTTTGCTTCTTCATCTTTCACAGCTGGAACAATGATTACATTATCTCCTTGTTTCCAATTAGCCGGGGTCGCAACTTTGTGAGAAGTGGTTAATTTTAAAGAATCAATTACCCTAATAATTTCGTCAAAGTTCCTTCCAGTAGACATGGGATAGGTCAAAACAAGTTTGATTTTCTTATCTGGACTTATAATAAAAACATTTCNAACAGTTTGATTATCTAATGCAGTCCTATTATTTGCATCACCTGACACAGTAGCTGGCAACATCCCGTACATCTTAGATATTTCTAAATTTTTATCTCCAATTAAAGGATAGTCTGGCTTATAGCCAGTTACATCTTGAATATCCTTTGCCCATTTTTCGTGATCTTGAACTGGATCTACACTTAATCCTAAAATTTTTACGTTTCTTTTAGTAAAAGACTCTTTTATTTTTTGAAGACCACCTAACTCTGTAGTGCAAACAGGTGTAAAATTTTTTGGATGAGAAAATATTACAACCCATTTGTTATCTGACCAGTCGTAAAAATTAATTTTACCATGTGTGGTTTCTGCTATAAAGTTTGGTGCTGTATCGTTGATTTTTAAAGACATTTATAATTAATTTTGTAGTAACTTTAATGCTTGTTTTAGTACTGTGACTGAGTCTGCATGTTTACCCTCTTTATGTGCCTTATGTCCTTCGTCTCTTAATTTTTTAATTTCTGACAATTGTTCTTTACTAAGTTGCTTTGTTTGTGATAGCAAATTATCAATTTTTTTGACCATTATCGGACATGAACCCGCTTTCACAAAGTTAGTGTTAAGCAATAAAAATAATGCTATTAAACAAAAAATCTTCATAATCATGATACTTGTTACATTATTCTTAATTTTAATTAAAGGCGACATTTTGTTTTTTTTTATATATTAGATAAGTATATAAACAAAGAAATGAGTATTAAATATAAAAAAATAGTAATAATATTACTTTTAATTAACCTATTACCAAGGATAAGTATGGCAATTGAAAAAAAAGCGATTTTTGCAGGTGGATGTTTTTGGTGTATGGAAGAAGCCTTTGATAAACTTCCAGGTGTAAAAAATGTTGTATCTGGATACACTGGTGGAACAGTAAAAAACCCATCCTATGAATCTGTTACTCGTGGTGGAACTGGTCATTATGAGGCTGTTGAAATTACTTATGATGGCAATAAAATTTCTTATGCTCAATTATTGGATTTTTTTTGGAAAAATATTGATCCGTTTAATGATAGAGGACAATTTTGTGATTTAGGATCAAGTTATTTATCAGCTATTTTTTATCAAAATAATGATGAAAAGATTGATGTAGAAAATTCTATAAAAAGATTAAATGTAAAGTCTAATAATATAAAAACTCATGTATTAGCTTTTAAGGAGTTCTTTAAAGCTGAAGATTATCATCAAAATTTCTATCAAAAAAATCCTGATCATTACAAATCTTATAAAGAAGGGTGTGGGCGTGAAAAAAGGCTCAACCAGGTGTGGAAGTAAAAAAAAACAGTATAAAAATTAGGGTTTTTTAGCTGTGATAAAAGTGTCACACTTATCAAAAAATAGAATATTTATCATTTTTCACTTAATTTTATTTATTAAATAGCATATAAAAAACATGATTTTTAAGAGATTCTTAAAAATTTTATTAATTAATAAAAAAGGGTAAACAATGTTTAAAAGAATAACAACAACTTTAATATCTTTTTTACTTCTAACAGCCTCTGCTCATGCGGGCGGCAAAATCGGAGCTTCACTAGCTTATGGTAACGCTGATTCAAGTGGTACTATAACTGAAGGATCAACTGAGACTGCAAAGTCAGGTGATGATAACGCTCCTTTAGTGCAATTTTTCGCAGAAGCACAAGTTGAAGACTCTCCATTTTCAATTGGTATAGCATTCATGCCTTTAAGTGAAATTGCTGATGCAGATGGAACAGTTACTGATGCTACAATTAAAATTACAAAACATTTTACATTGTACGGTAAGCTTGAAGGTGAATTTCCTTTAGGTGGAACAATCTTCGCTAAAGCTGGAATTTCAAGAGGTGATCTTAAAGTTGACTCACTTACAACCACATCTGGAGATGGTCTTATAGATAATGTTGATACATTAACGGGCCACACAGTAGGTTTAGGTTATGAAAGAGATATTTCTGGTGATACATTTGTTAGAGCTGAAGTAAATTACTCTACATACGATGATGTAACTGGTACTAGTAATAACCTTGCTGGTAACGACACTGCTAAAACATTCAAAGCTGACTTAGATCTAACTATGTTTATGATCTCATTTGGTAAGAAGTTTTAACACTTAGATAATCTTTAAAAATTAAAAGCGTCTTTGACATATGTTCAAAGACGCTTTTTTTTTGCTATAATATACCAATATGAATCGTGGAATATGGATAACGGGAGCAAGTAGTGGAATTGGAAAGTCTCTAGCTATACAATTTGCAAATAAAGGATGGAAAGTAGCAATATCGGCAAGAAGAGAAGAACTTCTCAAAGAAATTACAGATTTAAATTCAAGTATAAAAAGTTTTAGTTTAGACGTAACAAATTCAGATGAATGTTTGAGCACCTTTTCAAAAATAACACAAGATTTAGGAGAAATAGAAGTTGCAGTTTTTTGTACGGGCATTCACGACCCAAATTCAGAAAAACAGTTTAATTTAAAAAAAATTAAAGAAATTAATAATGTA
>PAFP01000041.1 GCA_002704185.1 Candidatus Pelagibacter sp. | reverse complement strand
TAGTTGTGATGAAATTTTATTAAATTTGTTATTATTGTAAATATTAGTTAATTTATAATTATTAACAAATTTTTTATTCATTAGTTTTGTATTTTGATTTTTGTATAATTATTACAAAAATAATAGGTATACATAATGTTATGATAATTGTAACAAAAATCAAAAACCCTAATTCAGAGTAATCTGCAGCAACAATAGCTTCATTAGTAATTTTATCTCGTATTTCTCTAGAAATTATAAAAATTTTATTTAAATATTTTGTTATTAAATTGCTAAGTCCTAAAGCTAAGTTTGTGAATGAAGCAAAAACAGCAAAAAAAGTAGCCTTCAAATTATCCGGTGCATTTTTGGCGATCCAAGCAAGCAATGGTATCATAGATACTTGTCCAAGCGGTGATTCTATTGCTGTATTTATTAGTGCAATAAATCTCGCATCAATAATGCCAGATGTATTTTTTGATGTCCATTCATGAAAACCATAGTACATTGCTAAACTTGGAATTAACAATACGGCATTCAAAATAGACAAAACTACGATAATTTTAGCAATAGAATTTCTTGCCATAAAATTTTTAAAAATTAGTATTCCAATCATTGTTAAAATAGAGGCAATGATAGCTAATATTGAAAAGAAACTTTGATCAAATTTTAATATATCTATTTCGAACCAAGTAAGTCCAATACCAACATTTGGTACTGATCTGAAAACAAAAATTATTATTGATGTCCCAATTATCAAATTTCGAGCCTCGTAGTTCATAAATTTAGATAAATTTTTCATTAAAAATATTATTATTATTATTGATCCAGCAAAAACTAATTCTTGAGAATAATTAAATTTTTTTAAACTTGTTATGATTATAAATAAAACAAATATAATACTTCCAAATATAATTTTGTAATTCGCTTTAGTTCTTGTTATCTTAATTGGACTATTAATTAAAAATTTATTTAATATTACTCCTATTATGGATACCAGAGGTATTATTAATGAAAAAAGATAAATGTTACTATAAATATTTAGTTTCTCAAGATCATTAATGTTATCTAAATCTCTAAAAAAAAAAAAATTAATTGAACCAACAAGCACAGTTCCACCTATAATGAAAAAACGTCCTAAAGTTTGCATTGTAATATGCATACTTTTGATTTCTGAAGTATTAAAATTTTTTCCATTCCGTTTTACTTTTGGAACAGCCTCAACGGTCATGGCATCAGCAACTACATCCTGAAACACAAACCCGATCGGTGCAAGTATAGAACTAACAATAAACCAAGTCTCTCTTGTTAATATTGATGTCATCAATTCTAGGTAAGCTATGAGAGCAAACATTATTAAAAAACTAGTACTAATAAATATTGCTCCGAGATAAACGAAGATATTTTTTTTTTTCCACATCAAATCAACGATATGTCCGATCGGCATTTTTAAAGCCCAAGGTAATGTTAACCANAATCCCAATGCCGCTAAGAAACTTGCTGAAAGATTTAAATATTCTTTTACATAAAAAGTACTTACTATATTTGTGATGCCAGAACATCCTGCTGCCAAATATATTAATAATGGTGGAATATAAGTTATCTTAAAGCTGGAATTATTTAAGTTAGTTATATTTTTGTTAAATATTTTTGAAAACACTAGCTATTATTTCCATGAAATATCTGATGTTTACAAATATTATTTCACTCATTATTTCAAGAGTTAAGTAAAAGTTATCTAATTTTGGAAATGAAATGAGTATATGTTCTTTAAAAAAAATCATCATAAATACCAAAAAAGCTATAAAAAGAATAAAAATAAAAAAATTTCCAAAAAAGTTACTCTTATACTTTGTTTTAAGAGAAATTTTATTTTTCATTTTTGATGGATCAATTGTATCAAATGACTTATTTTCATTTTTGTCATCAATAAATTGCTGAAACCATTCTTTACCGCAAACTGAACATTTAACAGTTATTCCTTTTTTTGGTATTTTGCTACTTGGAATTTCAAATCTAGATCCACACTCACACGTTAATATCATAATTTTTATAGAACTTTGTATATTTAATTGTAATAGTATCTAAATGCAAAGTTTACAATATTTAGATTTAAATTTATTAGTCTCTATTTTTCTAGTCTTTTCGTTAGCTGGATTAGTTAAAGGGGTAATTGGTGTAGGCTTACCGACTGTATCTTTGACTTTACTTAGTTTCATCTTAGATATTAAGCAAAGTATAGCAATAGTTTTACTTCCCGTGATTTTAACAAATTTTTATCAAATGATTGATGGAAAATTTTTTAAGAGCATTATGAATGATAATAAATATTCTATCTCGATAGCCGTTTTATCGATTATTCCAGGATTTTTTATCTTACTTTATTTCGAGTCTTGGATAATCTTGTTTATTTTAGGTATAATATTAATAATAAATTCTATGATATCACTTTTATATCGGACGTACAAAATTACAAATCCTAAAAGTTTATTTAATCAATTTTGGATAGGCTCATTAACTGGTATCGTAACTGGTATTACTTCTATTTATACAATGCCGCTTGTTTTATTGATGCAATCATTAAATTATACAAAAGAAAAAACCATTCAATTTATGGGCATTCTTTTCTTTTTTTTCTCAATTATGCAATTTACTTTATTTTCAACATTTAAAATGATTACCTTAAATGTGTTATATTTTTCACTATACTCAATCGTACCTATTTTTTTTGGATTGTTTATAGGTAGTTACTTAAGAAAAAGGATAACAGAGAAATTTTTTAAGATATTATTTAATTTTATGTTATTAATCATGGGGATTATAATAATACTTAAGATTATTTTTTAACTTTATTCTTATTTTTTTCAATGTAAGCCTTTTCCTCTTCTTTTGAAATTTTACCGTCTTTATTTGTATCTATTTTTTTAAGCAAGGCTAACCTTTGTTTGTTAATTTTTTCAGCAAATTTCTTCTTTTCCTCAGGAGTAATTTTTCCATCTTTGTTTGTGTCAACTGCATTAAATCTTGCTTCCAAAATTTTCATTTGGCTATCTAAAAATTCTTTTTTTGTTATTGTTGTGTTATGGTTTTTTGCTTTAGACTCTGAAGTCAATAAAAATATAAATAAAAATAGTATTAAATAAATTCTCATTTAAAAACCTCTAACATTCAGATAACAATATGTAAAATATCATTTTCGATAAATACCAAATTTATCCAAAAAAAGTATTAAAAATATTACTGGTAAACCTAAAATAGCAGAAATTATGAAAAAATTAGCGTATCCATAAATATCCACAATTGCACCAGAATATCCAGCAATTAATTTAGGAAAAAAAAGCATTAAAGAACTAAATAAAGCATATTGTGTAGCCGTAAATTTTATAGATGTTAAAGAGGATAGATAAACAATAAAGGCAGCACCGGCAAATCCACTAGCCAAATTATCAGCTATAATTATGGAGGCGAGTAAAAATATGTTATTTTCACTTATAGCTAAATATGCAAACAATAGATTGGTGATAGCAGCAATAATTGATCCAAAAAGTAATGCTTTTAAAGATCCAAACCGCATTGAACACAATCCTCCAATAACTCCACCTGTAATTGTAGCTATTAAGCCAACAAATTTTGAATAAAATGCTATATCATTTAGGGTATATCCTTTTTCTACGTAGAAAATATTAGCCATCACTCCCATAACAATGTCTGAAATTCTATAAATTGATATTAATAATAAAATAATTAAAGCTAGTTTTTTATATCGATTTATAAAATCTAACATTGGTTTAATGTAAACAATTGTAGTTTTCTTATTATTAATTAAGCCAAATTTAGAAATTAATTTTAATGATGCTAATAATGCGATGAACGATATTAAAATTTTAAGTAAATTATATCCAAAAGACATGAATTTTGTTTCAAAAATTAATTTAGGTAAGTTCAGTAAAATAGAAAAAAAAATAAATATTGATATTATAATTATTACTATAAATTTTAATTGTTCGAAATGATTTCCTATTTTTTTTCTTTTTATGTTAGGTTCATCAGAAAATAGAGTAGCAAGCAAACCTACTATCATTAGAACTGCCATAATCTTATAAACTAGTTGCCAACTTTGTAAATCATAGGTTTCTCCTGATAACTTTGAAACTAACCACAAGCTGCCTGCACCAGAAAATATCATCGCGATTCTATATCCACCTAAGTACATTGAAGACATTACACCTTGTAAACTTTGTTTTACAGACTCAATTCTAAAAGCATCAATAGTAATATCTTGAGTAGCACTCGAAAATGCAATCAAGATAAATGAAATTACCATGAACATTAAACTTATTTTTGGATCGGACAAAGATGCAAGTAGTATAGATAAAATCAGCATTATTTGCGATAATAGTAGCCATGTTTTTCTATGACCAAAATATTTTGACATAGGTAATTGTAGGTGGTCAACGATCGGAGACCATAAAAATTTGAAGGAGTAAGCAAACCCTACCCAGCTAAAAAGAGTAATTGTACTTCTTTCAATATCAGCTTTTGTTAACCACACAGATAATGTTGAAAATACTAAAAGTATTGGTAAGCCCGCAGAAAAACCTAAGGCAAACATTCTTAAAGATTTTTTATCGATAAAATGTTTTATCTGACTTTTCATTAAATTATAATCTTAAAAAACAAAATTATTTTAAAGGTTTTGGATTTGAGCCCATGCTATTTAGATAAGCGATAATATTTGCTCTATCAGAATCTTTTCTTAGACCTGCAAAAGCCATTTTCGTTCCTTTAATGTATTTTAAAGGTTTATGTAAGAAACCATTTAATTCTTCGTGTGTCCAATTTTTATTATAATTTTTTAATGCATTTGAATATTTAAAACCTTCTACTGAACCAACCTTACGATCTACTACGCTCCACAGCGCAGGTCCAATTTTATTCTTTCCTCCTTGTTCTATGCTATGACATGCAGCACACTTTTTGAATATTTTTTTTCCTTCATCAATATTCGCAGTTGCTAACAGCGGAGCAATTGGTTTTAATGTTAATTCTATTTTTTTTGGTTCACCTATTTCACTTTTAGTAGTTTTTTCTAATCCCTCTACTTTATATGCAGATTTTTCTAATTTTTCAGTTTTAAATATACTATTCCCGATTTCCTTAATTCCTATCAGTAACAGCGCAGTTATTAGTACTGCGGCAGCGATTTTATTGAATTCAAAACTATCCATTTAATTTTAATTCTTATATTATTTCATTAACATTTAAGAGTATAAATTAAAGATATTGATGTCGCACTAAATAAATATGAAAAATACAGTTATTATTATTCCTAGTCGTTTAAAGGCGAAAAGATTGCCTAATAAACCCCTTTTAGATATCGGTGGCATGCCAATGATAGTGCATGTTTTAAAGAGAGCTCAATCCACTAATATTAAAAATATCTTTGTAACAACTCCCGACGTTGAAATAGAAAAAGCAGTATATAATCATTATGGCAAAGTAATTATAACAAGCCATGATCATTTAAATGGAACAGATAGAATATATGAGGCTTTAACACTAATTAAACACAAATATGATATAGTAATTAATCTTCAAGGAGACATGCCTAATATCTCTCCAAAAATTATAGAATTGTTAAATAATTATATGGTCAAAAATCCAGACATAGAAGTTAGTACATTGTCTAGCTTATTATCTAATAATGATATGAAAAAAAAAAACGTAGTAAAAGTACAAACCAAAGAAAAAATAAATTTTAATGAATTTTCTGATGCTACTGATTTTTTCAGATACCTCTATAATACAAAAGGCAATATCTATCACCATATTGGAATCTACGCATATAGAGTTAAAACTTTAAAAAAATTTATATTGTTTAATAAAACGCATAATGAGATAGATCGAAGCCTTGAACAAATGAGGTTAATTGATAATAATATTAACATAAAAGTTGGTCTTACAAAAGATAATCCAATAAGTGTGGACACAAATGAGGATATTATTAAAATAAGAAAGACATTAAAATGAAAACTAAAGTTGCTATCCAAGGTGAACTAGGTGCATACTCACACTTAGCTGCAAAAGAAATCTTTAGAGATGTAGACATCATTACTTGTAAAACTTTCGAAGACGTATTTTCTTTAATGGAATCTGACAGAAAAATAAGCACTGTGATACCTATAGAAAATTCGCTTGCAGGGAGAGTTGTTGATGTACATTCATTGTTGGTTAAATATAAACCAAAAATTATTAAAGAACATTTTTTAAAAATTGAGCATTGTTTAATATCAAATCAAAATGTAGATATTTCAAATATCAAGTATGTTAAAAGCCATGCTCACGCTATTAGTCAGTGTCAAAAGAAAATATATTCTAAAAATTTAATACCTATAATTACTGCAGATACAGCAGGATCTGCGAAATTGCTTTCAAACAAACCAGAAGAAAATGTTGCTGTAATAGCTTCTTCTTTATCAGCAGATATTTATAAATTAAAAATTCTAGATAATAAATTTGAAGATATGGATGGCAACACAACTCGTTTTTTAGTTATGGATTATGAAAGTAATTTTACAAGTTATGAAACGAATAAGAATTATATTACAACGTGTATATTCAAGTTAAAGTCAATACCGGGTGCTTTATATAAATGTCTCGAGGGTTTTGCTAAAAACTCAGTTAATTTAACTAAATTAGAAAGTTTCTCCCTTGATAATTCTTTTGTACAAGCAATTTTTTATGTAGATATTGAGGGTCATATAAATGACAAAAAAATTTCAGATTCACTTAATGATTTAAAAAAACAAACAGAAAAATTAGATATTCTAGGAATTTATCCAGCATCCTCATACAGATACTCTAAATAAATATAAATCTTTGTAGTAGATCTGCAATTAAATTGATATATTCCTATATTGGGGGATTGGTAGCAGGTGGATGTTACGCTAACCCGGTCAGGTTCGAAAGAAAGCAGCCGTAACGTAAATGTTTCAGGTTGTTATTCAGTTCCCCGTAAAATTTTATATGAACAAAAAAATAATATTACCATTAAAATACAGACCTAAAAATTTTGATGAATTAATAGGGCAGGAAACAATGGTGATTTCTTTAAAAAGCGCTCTGAGAAAAAACAAGGTCCATAACGCCTATATTTTGACTGGTATTAGAGGAATTGGTAAAACTACGACTGCACGTATAATTGCAAAAGCAATTAATTGCAATAAGCATTTTGAACATGGAACATTAGATAATTCAGAAACATATTGTTGCTGCGATGAAATAAGTAGCTCCTCGCATATTGATGTTTTAGAAATGGATGCTGCTTCCAAGACTGGTGTTGATGATATCAGAGACTTATTAGAATCCTCAAAATATCATCCATCGGTAGCAAAATATAAAGTATTTATAATTGATGAAGCTCATATGTTGTCTAAACAAGCATTTAACGCCCTTTTAAAAACATTAGAAGAACCACCACAGCATCTAAAATTTATATTAGCTACTACTGAAATTAAAAAAATTCCAATCACAATACTTTCTAGATGTCATAGGTTTGATTTAAAAAGAATTGGAATAGACAAAATGGCAAAATTTTTGAATAAAATTTCTGAACTTGAAAATATTAAAATAGACTCACCTACACTGCAATTAATATCCAAATCTTCTGAAGGATCAGTAAGAGATGCGCTGTCAATTTTGGATCAAGCAAATATAATGAATAATTCTGACCAACAAATCAGATCAGAGGATGTAAGGAAAATGCTTGGCTTAGCAGATAAAGAACAAATACTTAGTTTACTTGAAAAAATTATACTAGGAGATGATAATAGCTCAATTAAAATTCTAGAAGATATATTTAGTTATGGATCAGATCCTAAATTAATTCTTGAGAGTTTATTGGAACAAGTCTACCTAATTAGCAGAGAACAATCTATAGGAAATATATCAAGTGACGTATCTATCTCAGAACAAGACATAACTAAAATTAAAGAGTTGGCATCAATGATTGATTTAACCTATACATCAATATTATGGCATTATCTAATTAAAGGATTTGAGGACTTAAAATTGTTTCCCGATAGTTATATAGCAATTCAAATGTTGATGATAAGATTATGTAAACTTAAAAATATGCCCGATCCTCAAAAGATTATAAGTGATGGAAGCTTAGAAAACGAAATCAAAATTCAAAATGAATTAAAAGTAAAAACACAAATTAAAAATGTAGTTCAAGAAAAAAAAGAAACATTGACCAAAAAAGGAAATAAAATTGTTAATTTTATTTCGACAATTAATAATTTTGAAGATCTAATAGATATAGCAAATAAAAATAAAGAAGTTGAACTTAAATTTGACCTTGAGAGACATGTGAAAATTGTTAATTTCCGACAAGGTAAAATAGATATCTCTTTTAACGACAAATTATCCAAAAATTTTATAAAAAATCTTACTGAAAAATTAAAAATATGGACAGGCAAAAGATGGATAATAAGTTTTAATAAGTTAGAAGGACATCAAACTATATTTGAAAAAAAAACAAAAAAAAATTCAGAAGATTTAGATAAATTAAAACAGTCTAACACTTATAAAAAAATATTAGATACTTTTGATGATGCAATATTTATTAATTCTAATTCAGAGGAGGAGAAATAATGGATTTTGGCAAAATGCTTAAACAAGCACAAGAGATGCAGGAAAAAGTTAACCATTTCAAAGAAAAACTAAAAGATGTTCAAGCCGAGGGAGTATCAGGTGGTGGGCTAGTTGTTGCTGTAATGAATGGTAGCCACGAACTGGTAAACTTGAAGATTGATGATAAGGTTTTTGATGAAGATAAAGAAATACGTAATGATTTAATAATTGCTGCAGTAAATAATGCAAAAAAAGCTGTAGAAATTAAAACACAAGAAGAAATGTCAAAGCTAACAGGTGATCTAAAATTGCCACCAGGTATGAAATTTCCTTTTTAATATGAAGAAATTAAAAGAACCTGATTTGGAAAATCTTATACAGCTCTTATCAAGATTACCTAGCATCGGCCCAAAATCAGCAAGAAGACTTGCGCTACATTTAATTAAAAATAAATCAAATTTGATGATACCTTTACATCAAGCTATAATAAAAGTTCAAGAAAACATAATTAAATGTAATATCTGCGGAAATTTGAAATCTAAAAATGACGAATGTATATGTTCTAATGACAGTTCCGACCAAATTTGCGTAGTAGAAAATATCGCCGATATGTGGGCAATGGAGTCCACAAGCGTATTTAAAGGGCAATATCATATCTTAGGAGGTACATTATCAGCTTTAAATGGATCTAATCCTGAGCAATTGCTAATAAATTCATTAATAGAAAGAGTTAAAAAACAGAAAATTAGGGAAGTAATCCTAGCTATCTCTGCAACTATTGAGGGCCAAACAACCGCACATTACATTCATGATAGTTTAAAAAGTCTTAATGTAAAAATAACTAAACTTGCTCACGGTTTACCTGTTGGAGGAGAAATCGAATATCTTGATGATGGAACTTTATTCTCGGCTTTTAAATTTAGAAACTCGTTTAATAATAAAGGTTAAATGTGCCTCTAAAAAAAATTGTAAAAGCTCCAAACGTTATACTTAGAAAATCTTCTAAACCCGTTAAAAATATAGATGAGTCAGTTAAAAATCTTATTCAAGACATGCTGGATACGATGTATAATGCATCTGGAATAGGTTTAGCTGCTGTTCAAGTAGGGATTTTAAGTAGAATTGTAGTAATAGATACTTCAAAAGATGACAATAAAAAAAATCCAATTGTTTTTATTAATCCAAAAATAATAAATAAGTCCAAAAAAACTGTAACTAATGAGGAAGGGTGTTTGTCAATACCTGGATACTACGGTGAAGTAGAAAGACATGACACTTGTGAAATAGAATATGAAGATATCTCTGGATTTAAAAAAACTATTGACGCAGATGGAATACTGTCTAGGTGCATTCAACATGAAATAGATCATTGTAATGGTGTTTTATTTATTGATCATTTATCAAAACTTAAACGTGATATTATTGAAAAAAAACTGAAAAAAAATATTAAGTAACATGTCAACAAATATAATTTTTATGGGTACACCAGAATTCTCAGTACCGGCTTTAAGAGAAATACACAAAAACTTTAAGATTAAATGTGTAATTTCTCAGCCTCCAAGAAAAGCAGATAGAGGACAAAAAAATTTAAAATGCCCAGTCCAAATTTTTGCAGAACAAAATAATTTAATTATAAAAACACCCCATAAAATAGAAGATGAGTACAATTATTTAGAAAAAATAAACATAGATCTGGCAATAGTGGTAGCATATGGACAAATAATACCAAGTAAAATACTAGCTCTTTCAAAAAAAGGATTTATTAATATTCATGCCTCTTTGCTACCAAAATGGAGAGGTGCTGCACCAATACAAAGATCAATCATGTCGGGTGAAAATATCACAGGTATAACGATTATGAAAATCGAAGAGAAATTAGATAGCGGACCAATATTAATGAGCAAATCTATTTCATCGAAAAATTTAACATATGGAAATTTAGAAAAAGATCTATCAAAATTGGGATCTGAAATTATTATTGATTGTATAAAAGATATCCTGGATGGAAATGCAAATTACAAACCACAAGATAAATTTGGAGTATCATATGCAAAAAAAATAACGAAAGTAGACGAGAAAATTAATTGGAATAACAGTGCTGAAAATATTATTTTAAAAATTAATGCTCTCAATCCTAAGCCCGGAGCATATTTTGATTACAAAAATGAAAAAATAAAAGTTTATGCAGCCAAGGTTTCTAATTTAAAAGCACCTAAACCAGGAATAATTATAGATAAAAAAAAAATAATAATATCATGCAAAGATAAAGCGGTTGAGATAATGGAACTACAAAGGAGTGGAAAAAAAATACTTAAAAAAGATAATTTTATATTAGGCTTTAAATTTGATGAAAAGATTTAAATGTACCGTTGAATATGATGGTAAAAGATTTAATGGTTGGCAATCCCAACCACACAAAAATACAATACAGCAAAGTATAGAAATAGCCTTAAAAAAAGTTACAAGAAAAACAACTAAAATATTTGGATCCGGTAGAACCGATACCGGAGTTCACGCTATTGGACAAGTATTTCATTTTGACTATGAAGGACTTTTGCAGCCTTTTGAAATTTTGAAAGGAACTAACCATTTTTTAAATAAAAAAAATATTAGTATTCTCGAAGTACAAAAGGTAAATAATAATTTTAATTCAAGAAAAAATGCAATTTTAAGAACATACCATTATATTATTATAAATAGAAAATCCTCTCTTTCACTAATGAAAGGAAGAGCATGGCATGTGAAGAAAAAACTTAACATCAAAAAAATGCAAATGGCTGCTGAGTGTTTTTTAGGAAAACACGACTTTACAACTTTTAGGTCAAAATCCTGCAACGCAAGTTCACCCATAAGGACTATTGAGTATTCTAAAATAGTGAAATCAAGTAAAAAAATTATTTATGTTGTAAAGTCCAGATCTTTTCTTCAGCATCAAGTGCGATCTATGGTCGGTGGTTTAAAATATGTGGGTGAGGGTAAGTGGAATATTGAGGACTTAAAAAATTCAATTGTTAAAAAGAATAGAAATATTTGTCCGACGATAGCTCCATCTTGTGGTTTATATCTCTTCAAAGTAAAATATTAGTAATGAACATAAATTATTTATGGAAAGCTTCTGATATAAAAATTAATAGCTCCAACATCAATAGGTTTTCAAAACAAATTGAAAAAAAATTTAATCTTAACTTTTATAAAAAATTTAAATCTCTATGGAATTGGAGTATTGAAAATAATGAATTATTTTGGTCAGAAGTATGGGATTTTTCAAATATAAAAGGATATAAGGGTAACAGAATTTTAAATAAGAGTAAGTTATTTTATAAAAATAAATTTTTCCCAGATGCTAAACTAAATTTTGCTGAAAATCTCATTTCGTTTAAATCTAAAGAAATTGCTATATTCAGTTTAAAAGAGAATGGCGCTGAAGATTTTATAACTTGGGAAAATCTCTTTAATAATGTTTGCAAGTTTTCAGATTATTTAAATAAAATAAATATAAAAAAAGGAGATGTGGTTGCAGCTTACGTACCTAATACAATAGAAACTATTGTAACTTTTCTAGGTTCAACTAAAAACGGTTGTATTTGGTCAAGCTGTTCTCCTGATTTTGGCCCGCAAGGTGTGATTGAAAGATTTCAACAAATTGAGCCAAAAATATTAATTACTTGCGACCATTATTTTTATAATGGAAAAAAAATAAATATATTAGATAATATTGAAACTATAACTAAATCAATTCCTTCTATTCAAAACGTGATAGTATTTTCTTACGATAATACTCAGATTGATAAAAAATATTTGTCTTATTATGATNTTCTTAAAAATTCAAAAAAAAATACAAATTTTCAAAAATTTGATTTTAATCATCCTGTGTATATTCTTTACTCGAGTGGTACAACGGGCATACCTAAATGTATTGTTCACGGTTCTGGCAATGCTCTTATAGAACAAAAAAAAGAACTCTTAATTCATTGTAATGTAAAAAAAAATGACAGAGTTTTTTACTATACTTCTACAGGATGGATGATGTGGAATTGGCAAGTAGCTGCATTATCCTGCGGTGCATCTATATATTTGTATGATGGATCACCTTTGTACCCAGAAATTGATATATTACTTAAATATTGTTCACAAAAAAAATTTACATTGTTTGGAGTGGGTGCAAAATATTTAGATCATTTAAAAAATGAAAATTATAATAGTAAACATCTGGATTTAATAAATTTAGAAACGATTTGCTCTACGGGTTCACCGCTTATCAGTGAGAGTTTTAATTATGTTTATAATTATCTCAAAAAAGATGTTCATTTAGCTTCTATCAGTGGCGGAACAGATGTAGTTGGATGTTTGGTTGCAGGTAATTTATACGACGGAGTCTACGCTGGTGAGATCCAAGGTCCAAGTTTAGGTTTAGATATTGATGTTTTTGATGAATCGGGTAAAAAACTTTCTAACAATCATAAAGGCGAATTAGTTGTTAAGACACCCTTCCCATCAATGCCAATAAAATTTTGGAATGACAATGACTCAAAAAAAATGCATGATGCTTACTTTAATAAGTACCCCAATATTTGGTATCATGGCGATTTTATTCAAAAAACTTCAAACCATGGATATATTATTTTTGGCAGGTCTGATGCTACGCTTAAACCGGGCGGAGTGAGAATAGGTACCGCGGAAATATATCGTCAAGTTGAAAATTTTAGTGAAGTAAATGAAGCTTTAGTTGTTGGACAAAATTATAAAGATGATATCAGAATAATTCTTTTTATTAATTTGAAAAATCAGAATATGTTTAACAATGAATTGCAAGAAAAAATTAAATTTAATATTCGTCAAAATTGCTCACCAAAACATGTACCTTCTATTATTATTGAATGTCCAGAAATACCTAGAACAAAAAGTGGAAAAATTGTTGAAGTAGCAGTTCGAAAAATATTAAACGGAGAAAAAATTAACAATTTAGAGGCTATAGCAAATCCAGAATCACTTGAATTTTTTAAAAATTTGGAAATAAATTAATATGGATGAAGACGATATAATTAAGGAAAAACAAATTAAGATTGATGAATTAAGTATTTCTGAAATTGAAGAATTGATTAAGAGATATAAAAGAAAAATAGTCGATCTTGAAAAAAAAATTTCTGAGAAAAAGAATGATAAAATTCAAGCAGAAAATATTTTTAAAAAAAATTAGATTTTAGCTAAAGATTTTACATGAAATTTAGAGCTTTCAGAAATCGATTTTAAATCATATCCACCCTCTAAAACTGAAACTATTTTTCCAGCACAATGTTTTGCTGCATATTTTTTTACCTTAAGTGTTAAATATTCATAATCAATTGACTCTAGATTAATCTCGGCTAATGGATCGTTTTTATGCGCATCAAAACCACAGGATATTAATATAAACTCAGGCTGATATTTATCGATTTCAATAAATATTTTTTCGTAAATTTTACAAAATTCAATCGATGACAAACCCGCTTTGAGAGGAAAGAAACGTATATTATTAAAATGACCCCTTACTTTTTCAGTACCGTCTCCAGGAGGGTAAAATGGATATTGATGTGAAGAAATTAAAAATATATTTTCTTTATTAGATATAATTTCAGCTGTTCCATCACCTCTATGCACGTCCCAGTCTAAAATCAATACTCTTTTTAAGTTGTAATTTTTTACCAAATAACATGCTCCAATAGCAATGTTATTAAATATACAAAAACCAGCAGCAAAGTTGCTGTGTGCGTGATGCCCTGGTGGTCTTATACTGACAAATGCATTTTGATAAGATCCATCTTGGACTTTATCTATAGCAGTCAGAACAGAATTTACTGCATCATAAGATGCTTGTTTTGATCCGTGAGATACAATTGTATCTGAATCTAAAAAAGCTAAACCATTATTAGGAAATGATTTATTTACTTTTTCTATATATTTTTTGTCATGGGCTAGCCCAATTATTTTTGTGCTAAAATTTTTTGTTTTAACCCACTCTGTATTTTTAATATTATCTATTGCAATATTGATTGAAGTTACTCTATTTGCATTTTCTGGATGTCCATGTCCATTATCATGATTTTGATATGTTTTTGTAGTGATCAGGCAAGTCTTCACTTATAATAATTTTGTAAAATTTTTTTATATATATTTTTTAATTTTTTTAAATCAGCTATTGGAACTCTTTCATCTACTTGATGTATTGTTTTATTTACAAGACCAAATTCAATACATGGCGTTATATCTTTAATAAATCTGCCATCAGAGGTTCCACCGCCAGTAGTTAATTTTGTATTTCTACCAGTACTTTTTTTAATTATATTTCTTATCATATTAACAGTTGAGTTAGGTTTACAAAGAAATACGCCTCCCGTTTCCTGAAATTTAATATCATATTTACATTTGTATTTTTTCGAAGCTTTTTTAATGACTTTAGAAATTTTGCTCTTAAGACTTTTGCTTGTATGTCTATCATTGTATCTAATATTGAAAATTGCACTTGCTTTTGATGGGATTACATTGTCTGCAAAATTATTTATATTAATTTTTACTATTTCCAAATTTGATGCCTGAAAATTTTTTGAACCATTATCTAATTTTATACTTTTAATTTGATTCAGAATTTTAATTAAGGGCGTTGACGGATTTCTTGCTTTATTCGGGTAAGCCACGTGACCTTGAATACCACTAATTGTTATATACCCTGTTATACTACCTCTTCTACCTATTTTGATTTCTTCTCCAAGCTTGTTTGGATTTGTTGGCTCACCAATTAAACAAAAGTCTATTTTTTCTTTTTTTTTTTTTAAATATTCAACAACTTTTTTTGTGCCATTAATAGCAACACTCTCCTCGTCACCTGTGATCAAAAAGCTAAGTGAGCCATTAAAGTTTTTATTATCTTTTAAAAATTCGTAGGTTGCCGAAATAAAACTTGCAATATTACCTTTCATGTCAGCAATACCCCGACCGTATAGTACCCCATTCTTTATTTGACCGCCAAAGGGATTAACTGACCATTTTTTTAAATCACCTATAGGCACAACATCAGTATGTCCGGCAAAACATAAATGAGGTTTCTTTGTACCAATCTTAGCGTATAAATTTTTAATTTTATATGTACCTTTCTCTTTGAATTCCAAAATTTTACATCTAAAACCAATTTTTTTGAGAGATCTAGCCACGTAATTAATCGCACCCTTATCAAGTGGTGTTACGCTTGCAAATTTCACAAGATCTTTTGCAATTTTAATTTCGTTCATTTCTTAATCTCTTAGCAACTCATTGATGCTAGTTTTTGATCTTGTTTTTTCATCGACAGTTTTAATAATGTGCACTGCATATAAATCTTTATGAGCACCGGGTACAATCACAGAGTAGGGCGGAACAAATCCTTTTGTGATTTCGCCTGTCGATCGATTTACTATTTTCGTACTTTGTCCAATATAGCACCCCATTGAAAGAACACTTCCTTTACCAACAATTACTCCTTCAACTACCTCAGACATAGCACCAACAAATACATCATCCTCAACAATAGTCGGTAAAGCTTGAGCGGGCTCTAATACTCCGCCAATACCTGATCCAGCTGAGATATGACAATTTTTACCTATCTGGCAACAACTACCAGCTCGTGAAAAAGTATCCATCATAGTACCTTCATCAATATAGACACCCGAATTTACGTAACATGGCATTAAAACAACACCTTTTCCAATNAATGATCCTTTCCTAACTTGTCCATTTGGNACAAATCTAAAACCAGCTTTTTCATGTTCTTCCTTACCCCAACCTGCTGTTTTACCTTTCAACAAATGTGATTTATCATACCAACTACTATAGGGCCCACCAAGTATATCCATTGAGTTAGTTCTAAAACTCAGCATTATTGCTTTTTTAATCCATTGATTAGTGACCCATTTATCACCTTTTTTTTCTGCAACTCTAATCTTTCCTCTATCGAGAAGATCAAAAGTTTCACTTATAGAATCTAAAATTTCTTTGCTCGATTGAGGATTNATTTTTTCTTTATTATCCCATGCCTCATTTATAATTTTCTCTGTAGTCATGCTACTTTATTATTTATATCTTCTAGAAATTTAGTCAAATTTTTTACTCTAAAATCTATATGATATCCGTCAAAACCTTCTTTACAATATTTGTCATTATTTTCTATCCATGCGGTTTTCATACCAAGCTTATGTGCTGGAAGTAAATTTTTAGCAATATCCTCGAAAAAAATACTTTCCGAACATTTTATTCTATTTTTAGAAATCAATTTTTTGTATGGGGCAATGTCTGGCTTTGGTATATAATCAGAGTCAACAATATCAAAAATCACGCTAAAATTATCTTTAATACCTAGTTTTTCAATGGTTGTTTCAGCATGTTTCTTTGACCCATTTGTAAAAATAATTTTTTTACCGGTTAATTTTTTTAGTTCTTTGTTTAAGATTTCATTTTTATTTAAAAAACTATAATCTATATCGTGTACAAATTCTAAAAAACGCTCTGCATTAATATTATGTTTTTTCATTAATCCATTTAATGTTGTACCATGTTCAAGAAAATACTTATTTTTAATTTCTAAAGCCTCTGTTTCATCGACATGAAGTTCATCAATAATAAATTGGCACATTTTTTTATCTATTTTGCTAAAAATATTTGTAGTTGAGGAATATAGCGTATTATCTAAATCAAAAATCCAAAACTTTATATTTTTTAAACTAATCATTAACTATTAAAGTTCCTGCACCAGCTTCAGAAAATAATTCATACAAAACTGCATGTGGTTTCCTACCATCAATTATTACTACTCCTGAGACACCCTCTTTAATGCAAGATATGCATGTAAGTATTTTAGGTATCATTCCTCCTGTGATTACTCCTTTAGATATTAAAATGTTTGCTTCAGAAATCGTTAATTTTTCTATTAATTTACCATTTTTGTCATTTACACCTGGCACATCGGTCATTAATAAAAGTCTATCTGCCTTTATTTTTTCCGAGATTTTTCCTGCAACAGTATCAGCATTTATATTATAGGCTTGTTCCATTTTATCAATTCCAATCGGTGCAATAACTGGAATTTTTTTTTTTGAAATTAATTCGTTTATAATATTTTCATTTATTTGATCTGGATCAGCAACAAATCCTAGCTTTTTGTCTTTTGAACCATTAACTCTTATAATATCACTATTTCTTGCATTTATAGAGATAGAATTTGCACCATATTTTTTTATTGAGTCTACTAAATCAAGATTAACTTCATTAAGTAATACGTCTTCAACAATTGCTATTATCTTATTGTCCGTTACTCTTAACCCTGAAATAAACTTACTCTCAATTTTATTTTGATTTAATCTTTGTTGGATTTGTGGACCACCTCCATGAATAACTACCGTATTAACTCCAATTTTATTACATACAGCTGCATCTTCAGCAAATGCCTTGGATAATTGTAAGCTGGCCATAACTTGACCCCCATATTTTAGAACTATTTTTTTATACCTATACTTCTCAAGAAACTTTTTAGCCTCATCTATAGGAGGAGCATCTTTAGGCCAAATTTCTGATAGTTTCATTATACTGTTTTTGTCTTAGTTTTCCTTATTATCACGTACTGTTGCGCCATGGTTAGTACGTTATTGATAGTCCAGTAAACTACAAGACCAGAAGGGAAAGATGCCAAAAGTATTGTCAAAAAGAAAGGAAAAAACATAAATATTTTTGCTTGGATAGGGTCTGGTGGGGAAGGATTTAGTTTTTGTTGGAGCCACATCGTTAATCCCATTAGTATTGGCCATATTCCAATAATTAAGAAACTAGGTGGATCCCAAGGTATTAGTCCAAATAAATTAAATATTGTTGTTGGATCAGGTGCTGAAAGATCTTTTATCCATCCAAAGAAGGGAGCATGTCTCATTTCTAAAGTTACAAATAACACTTTATAAATTGCAAAGAAAAATGGTAATTGTATTAAAACTGGCAGACAACCACTTACAGGATTCACCTTTTCTCTTTTGTACAAATTCATCATTTCCATTTGTATTTTCTGTTTGTCATCTTTATACAAGTCCTTAAGTCTTTGCATTTCGGGCTGTAGAGCTTTCATTTTTGCCATTGAAACAAAAGAATAATTAGCAAGAGGAAAAAAAATTAGCCTAACCGCAGCTGTTAATAATATGATTGCAATACCAAAATTACCAGAAAATTTGTATAAATAATCTATTACAAAAAAGATCGGCTTTGTAAAATAAAAAAACCAGCCCCAGTCAATTGCTAAATCAAATTTATTAATACCCGATGTTTCCGCATAACCGTCAACAACTGAGACTTCTTTAGCTCCAACAAATAAAGTTGCTATATTCTTTTTTGTTTCATTTG
>PAFP01000040.1 GCA_002704185.1 Candidatus Pelagibacter sp. | reverse complement strand
ATAATATTTATTCAAAAAAAAAAATAAATTCAAAAAAAAAATAAATTAATAGTTGATTTTTCATTATCACTTGATGCTATAGATGAGAAATTTATCGATTATTTAAATAGTCTGGAACCATTTGGTTCTGGCAATAGAGAACCAGTAATATTAGTGTCTAACACCCAAATAGCAAAACCTATAATAATAAAAGAAAAACATATTAAGTTTTTTTTTAAGAACAATAGTAAATATATTGAGGCTATATCTTTTAATTGCGTAGGAAAGCCTTTAGGGGAATACTTGTTAAAAAAAAGACAAGAAAGATTTGATGCAGTATGTAAATTGACGATTAATTATTGGAATAATAGACAATTTTTACAGTTGATTTTGTTAGATTTAAAAGTAATGAAAGATTAATAATTTAATTATATAAATATAATTTGGTCCCTTCGTCTATCGGTTAGGACACGTGGTTTTCATCCTCGAAAGAGGGGTTCGATTCCCCTAGGGACCGCCACTATTTGCCACAGAATCAATTAATAAGTATTTTAACTATTAAAATAATACATATATTTATTTAAATGGATAAATTTCAAATTAATGATGGAACTTTTATAAGGTATAAAATAGATGGAGAGGGCCCTCCACTATTACTTTTACATACCATTAGAAACAGAATTGAATATTTTGATAATCTCATACCTTATTTAATTAAATACTATAAAATTTATTCTATTGATTTGCCTGGTCATGGTGACTCACCCATAAATAAAAAAACAAATTACGATCAACAATTTATGACTGATATAGTCTGCAGTTTTATTGAAAACAAAAAATTAACTAATTTGACAATAGCAGGAGAGTCAATTGGAGCAGTTTTAGCAGTTACTATTTCAAAAATATTACCGGAAAAAATTAGAAAAATTTATTGTTTTAATCCATATGACTACGATAAAAAATTTGCTGAAGGAGTTAGCAGAGGGAATTTGATGTCTAAATTTTTATTTTTTCACATGAGATTTCCATTTGGAATTGGGTATTTTTTTAGTAAACTAGAGTGCATTCCTATACTATGGATTATATTTAGAGGTGGTGTTTATAATAAAAAAGCAATCACATTTGGTTACATTAAAAAATTGTGCAAATCATTAAAAAAAAAATATTTTACATTTCATGAGAGAAATGTTTTTAATAATTTTAAGTCATGGTCAAATCATGCTGAAAATTACAAAAATATTACGGTTCCAATGACGCTTGTTTATGGTCAATATGATTGGTCTAAAGAAGAAGAAAGAAAAAAAACGATGATATCTTTAGGCCTCAAATCGTTTGAGACTTTAATAAATACAGGGCATTTCTCTTCTTTAGAAAACCCCATTGAAGTTACTAATATTATCAAAAAAAATACTAGATAATGATAATTATTATCAGTATTAACAAAACTTATTGCATTTTTTCTAAATAATCTTAATAAAGCAATATGGAAGAAAACAAGCATAGCTGTAAAAAATGTGGAATAAGTTTAACAAGCACATGTTCGAAATGTGATAGAGTTGTTGATGTTAAACAATTAAGTGGTGGTTGTTTAGTGCAAATAACTAAGTGTTCGGATTGTGCAAACATACCTGTGATTAAAGATATTTGTAACCACGCCTAATTATAATAGATCTTCAATTTTTTTGTAAAGTTTTTCACTTGTAGGTTTTGTCATTGATGAATATGTATCTGCAATAGATCCGTTTTTATCTATTAAAATTTTATAAAAATTCCATTTTGGCACCGTAGATTTACCATGAGATTGTAGAGCCCATTTATAAAAGTCGTGTGCAGTATTACCTTTGACTTCTACTGTCTCAGTTACAGGAAAAGTAATGCCAAATTTACTTTCACAAAAATTCTTTACTTGCTGTGATGTGTCAAGTTCCTGATTAAAGCTGTTTGAAGATACACCTAATACTATTAATCCTCTATTTTTATACTTTTCCCAAGCTTTTTGTAATCCTTCATATTGTTTTGTAAAGCCACATCTACTTGCAACATTAACCACAAGTATTACTTTGTTTTTATAATCACTTAATTTGATTGTATTTTCCGATAAATCTTTAAATGTTATTTCGTAAAGTTTTTTTTCCATTGAGTCAGCCGAATTTATTAATAATAAAACAGTTAATATTAAAATATTAAATATTTTCATTTTTCTTGGTTGATATAAGTAAAATTACATATCCTAGAATAGTTGAAAATAATGAGCCCAATAATACTCCTATCTTAACTCCATCTATAATATCAGAATTTGGAAATGCTAAATTTCCAACGAATAGACTCATTGTAAATCCAATACCTGTTAAAACACCAACTCCATAAAAACTAGTCCAATTACAATTATCTGGTTTTTCAGCCCACCCAAATCTAATTGCTGTGATTGAAAATATAAATACACCCACTTGTTTACCTATAAATAAACCTAAACATATACCTAGTGGAACCGGACTTAACAGATCACTTAATGACACTCCTTCTAAATTAACACCAGCATTAGCTAGGGCAAATACAGGCATTATTATGAATGATACATACGGTGCAAGTGAATGTTCAACATTTTTTAGCATTGATTTTTTGTGACCAAGAATTTCTTTTTCATGAGGTATCGTAATTGCTAATAATACACCAGCTATCGTTGCATGAATTCCTGACTCGTGTGTAAAGAACCACATGAATGCTCCAACCATCGCAAAAGGTGCAAAATGTTTTATTTTGAATTTATTTAAACCAATTAAAAATAAAAAACTGAGCAATACTAAAGATAAATAAAATAAATTTAATTTTGTTGAATAAAATATTGCTATTATAATTACGGCCCCCATATCATCAATGATTGCAAGTGCTACTAAAAATACTTTTAAGGATAATGGTACCCTAGACCCTAATAATGATAATATACCAATCGAAAAAGCAATATCGGTAGCAGACGGTATAGCCCAACCCCTTAAGGTTTCTGGAGTAGAGATATTTAATACTACATATATTAATGCTGGTATTAACATCCCGCCAACTGCACCCGCTATAGGCAGGGCAGCTTGTTTCGGTCTTGATAATTCTCCTTCTACAAACTCTCTTTTAATCTCAAGACCTACTACTAAAAAAAAAATTGCCATTAGAGCATCATTAATCCAATGAAATACTGAAAGTTTTAATTTAAAATCTCCTATACCTATAGGAATATAAGTCTTTAAGATTGAAAAATAAGTATCAGAAAGGGCTGAATTGCTTACTATTAGCGCTAATACTGTCATAATTACAAGAACAATACCAGCAGAAGTCTCTTGCTTTATAAACCATTTGAAAAATGATGTTGTCTTAGCGATCATCTATGTAATTTAACATTATATTCAAAAAAATTAAATTCTTAATTCTTTAATGTATTTATAATTTAATGTATATACCTTTAAATCTTATTTTATTCGGGGCATAGCGCAGCCTGGTAGCGCATCTGGTTTGGGACCAGAGGGTCGCAAGTTCAAATCTTGCTGCCCCGACCATCAGTAATAAGCAATATTTATGAATAAAAATTTACGTATAGAGGCTTTAAATAAATTAGAAGAATTTGTTAATTTTGACTTAAAAAACTACACAAATAAAAGAAATTATGATTTTGGTCCAAATAATAGAAAAAATACATCAAATTTATCTAAATATATTACGCATGGAATTTTATGTGAGGAAGAAATAATTAAAACGTCATTGGCTAAATACGAATATCAAGAAATAGAAAAATTTATTCAAGAAATTTTGTGGAGAATTTATTGGAAAGGATGGTTAGAAAAAAGGCCTGCGGTCTGGAGTGATTATATAGACGANTTAATTAAACTAAAAATAGAAAATAAAAATAACAAAGCTTACAATGATGCGATTAATGCTGACACTAAAATTGAATGTTTTAACGATTGGGTGAGGGAGTTAAAAAAATTTGGATATTTACACAATCATACTAGAATGTGGTTTGCTAGTATTTGGATCTTTTCTTTAAAATTACCATGGCAGTTAGGTGCTGAATTTTTTTTTAAATACTTATTAGATGGCGATAATGCATCTAATACCTTGTCTTGGAGATGGGTTGCAGGACTGCAAACAAAAGGTAAAAATTATGTTGCTGAAAGTTGGAATATTCAGAAATTTACAAATAATAAATATAGAAACATCAATCTAGAAAAGAATTCCTTACCTATTACTGAAGATAAAATTTATAAAGAAAATTTTTTANATTTCAATAATAATAATGTTAACAATTATCAAAATTTAATTATTTTTGAAAATAATTTGTCAATTGAAAATAATGAATATTTCTCAATCTTTGAAAAAATTTATGTTGTCAAAAATTTAAATAAAAGAAAAATTGAATATGACATTAAGGTTTTAGACTTTAAGTCAGAACTTATACAAGATCAAGTAAATAGAATAGAAAATGCCAAATCAACTGAGATAATTGATATCGATGATTTAAAAAAAATTAATATAAAAAAATCAATATCTATCTATCCAAATATTGGTGAAAATCTAGATTATCTTAATGAAAATGCTATTGATTTAAAATTTATTTTTAGAAAAATAGATTTAATTTCCTACAAATTTTGTAATAAAGGATATTTTAATTTTAAAAAAAATATTGATCAAATATTAAAATCTATTGAAATATAAGACAAATATACACATAAACATATCTTAAATTAATATTAAATATATTATAAAAAATTATGCTATATTAATAGAATACTATTAAAAAATGAGAACTGCTAAAATTTATATTCCAACGAAAACAGCTATGCAATCTGTAAAAAGTAAAAAAAGCTGGGTTCTTGAGTATCCAAATATATCAACGTCAAAAGATTATCTTATGAATTGGAATTCGTCAGAAAATACTACTAAACAGGTAAAAATATATTTTAGCACAAAGGATGAGGCTATAAGGTATGCTAAATTAAATAAAATAAAATATATTTTGGTAGAACCAAAAGTATCTAAACTCGTTATTAAATCTTACGAAGATAATTTTAAATAATGTTTAAATTTTTTACTAACAAAAAGTGGTTTGCTTGGAGTCTTGGTGGAACTCTTATGATTTTAATTGCTACTTGGTTTTTGGTTCAAATTGATGTCCAAATAAATCAATGGTTTGGTGAATTTTATGATGCTCTACAAAAAGCATTAACAGTACCTAATTCTGTATCATTAGAAGAATTTTTATCATATCTTTATACATTTGCTAAATTAGCTGCAGTATATGTTTTAGTAGTTATACTCACTGATTACTTTACAAGCCATTGGACTTTTAGATGGAGAACAGCTATGGCTGAGTATTATCATGATAAATGGAATGAAGCTTCATCTATAGAAGGTGCATCGCAAAGAGTACAGGAAGATACTTTAAAATTTGCAAGAATTATGGAAGGACTTGGCGCAGAATTATTAAGAAGCATTATGACTCTTATTGCTTTTACACCTATTCTATGGATGTTATCAAAAAAAATTACTGAGCTACCTTGGATAGGGCAAGTGGATCATGCAATGGTCTGGGTAGCAATAATAGCTGCTCTAGGTGGAACAATTTTACTCGCAAGTGTAGGAATTAAATTACCTGGAATAGAATATGATATTCAAAAAGAAGAGGCGGCATACAGAAAAGAATTAGTATTGGGTGAAGATTCAATTGAAAGGGCAAAACCACAAATAGTTTTAGATTTATATGGAGGCGTTAGAAAAATTCATTATAAGCAATATTTTCACTATTTGTACTTTAATGCAGTTAAATGGAGTTATTTGCAAGGAATGGTTATTGTTCCTTATATTGCTCTAGCACCCACAATAGTCTCTGGTGCCATTACGCTAGGATTTGTTCAGCAAATTGTTAGAGCATTTTCAAGAGTTGAAACATCTCTTCAGTATCTAGTAAGAAGCTGGCCAATTATTGTAGAATTAATATCAGTATATAGAAGATTAAACGAATTTGAGAAAAGATTAGAGTTGAATAGTGCACAAAAAAGTTTTCAAAAGATCTAACCTGCATCTATTATATTAAATATTTTCTGCTTATTAAAAATTTTGAGTAACATAGAGAATCTTTCAGTGTCATTAATTTGGTCTATATATTCTTTTGCCAGATCAAAAAGATGAGAATGATATAATGGATCTGCTATTAAAAAATCTTTTTCACCACTTTGTTTAAAACCTAAAATATCACCATAACCTCTCAGTTTTAAATCTTCTTCTGCAATAAGAAATCCATCAGTGTTATCTTTAATAATTTTTAATCTTTTTTTTGATAATTCTGATAAATTTTTATTATAAATTAATATACAGTTTGCTTTGCTACCACTTCTACCAACTCTACCTCTCAATTGATGTAATTGAGAAAGTCCAAATCTTTCCGAGTTTTCAATTATTATTGTATTTACATTTGGATTATCTATTCCAACCTCTACTATTGTTGTACAAACAATAAGATTTAATTTATTATTTAGAAAATTACTTAATATTTGCACTCGATCTTGTTCGTTTAAATTACCATGCATACAATCAATTTTATAAGTTGTATTATTTTTTAAATATTCTAGTCTTTCACTTACCGCTTTAACTTTAATCTTGTCACTTTCTTCAATTATAGGACATACCCAAAAAACCTGGTCTAAATCTTTAATTCTACCTTCTATGAATTTTAAAACCTCTGAGATTTTATCATTAGGTTTTAAAAAAGTTGAAATATTATTTGCAAATGGTCTTTCTGATATAGTTGATAAATCCATATCTCCATAATTAGTTATAATCAATGTTCTTGGTATTGGAGTTGCAGTCATTAACAAAACATCTGTATTTACATCGCCTTTTGATGCTAACTCTATTCTTTGTTTAACGCCAAATTTATGCTGTTCATCAATTATTATATATCCAAGATTTTTAAATTTAATTTTTTCCTGAAATAAGGCATGCGTTCCAATTATAAAATTTATTTTACCGTTTTGGATATTATCTAAAACAATTTTTCTTTTTTTTTGATGTATTTTACTTGTTACAATTTCAACATTTACATTCTGATCACCAAAAAACTTTTTAAAATTATCAAAATGCTGTAATGCAAGTATTTCTGTAGGAGCCATAAATGCTACTTGATAATTGTTTTGAATAACACATAGGGCAGTCAAAAAGGCTACTACTGTTTTTCCACAACCAACATCACCCTGTAATAACCTCATCATTTTTTTTGATGATTTTAAATCTTTATTTATCTCTTTTATTACTTTAAATTGATCGTTTGTTAGTTTGAAAGGAATTTTACTCTTTATTGATTCTAAAAATACATCTGGAATAATTTTATTTTTTTTTATTACTTTATTTATTCTTTTTCTAATTTTTTTAAATAATAACAAATTTGACAATATTTCATCAAAAGCTAATCTTTCATAAAATATTGAGTTCTTATCAATATCTTGATTTTTTTCTGGATTGTGTAATCTTTTAATTGATGCAGACCAAGACAACCACTTTTTTTTATTTAATAAATTTTGATCTAACCATTCATTTATTTCTTCCAAGTTATTGCTTTCATTAAAATAAATTTTTTGTAGCGTTTTAGACGATATGCCATTTAGACTTGAATATTTTGACATTATTTTTTTAATGCTATTTTCTTTATCAATAGTTTGAATATAATCAGGGTTTGTCATTTGAAATTTGTTTTTATAATAAGTAATTTTACCACTTATGATTACTTCAAAATTTAAAGGAAGTTGTTGTCTTATATAATTTTCTCTTACATTGAAAAATACAATATCTATTCTACCGAAATTATCTTCACAAGTTACTCTAAATGGTAGATTTCTGACTCTAGGGAAATTATATTTTATTGGTTTTACAAAAATAGTACTAATTTTTCCAATTTCCAATTGATCCAATTTAGGGCAAAATCTTCTATCAATAGAACCAATTGGCAAATGTAATAAAAGGTCTACTTTCGTATAAATTTGCTTGTCGTTAAATTTTCTAGATATTATTTGTCCAACACCTTTTGCTTTAATTATAGAATCAAATAATTTATTATTCATTTTTCAATAATAATTTAATTTATGGATAATAGAGAATACTTTTTAAAAAAATTAGTTTTTAGAGCTACTCACAGGGGCACAAGAGAAATGGATATTTATTTAGGCGGTTTTATAAAAAATTATATAAATCAACTTACAGACGAAGAACTTAATGAATTTAAAGAAATTTTGAGATTTTCAGACAAACAACTGAGTGATTGGTTAATATACAATAAAAAAAATGAAAAAATTGAGGCTATAAATATTTCAAACAAATTAAAAAAATATAAATTTAAATAATATTCTAATATTAGTTGTTAAATGTAATAATTTAGTTTAAAAAGCTCATGAAATGGATGCAAAAGCTTTAGGACAATTCATACCGTTAATATTAATATTCGTTATATTTTATTTTCTTTTAATTAGGCCCCAACAAAAAAGAATAAAAGAGCACAAAGCCATGGTAAACGCCTTGCAAAGAGGTGATCAGGTAGTTACAGCTGGTGGTTTGCTTGGAAAAATTGAAAGAATTTTAGATAATGAAAAAGTCGAAGTGCAAATCTCAGAAAATGTGAATGTCAAAATTATAAAATCTACAATCTCTCAGGTATTAAGCAACACAGATACTAAGAAATAGAGTGTTATATTTTTCAAAACTCAAAATATTTTCTATATTTATTGTTATTTTAATTGGTTTTATTTTTTTTATTCCAAATTTTGTAAATCACGAATATTTTAATAAAAACATAAAAAAGTTTAATTTGGGTTTAGATTTGCAAGGAGGATCATATTTATTGTTGGAGATAGACTCAAAACCTCTTGTTCAGCAAAAAATCCAAAATAAAATTTTAGAAATTAAAAAAGAATTAAGAAAAAACAAAATTAGTTATAGTTCTTTTAATTTAAATAATAAGATTGTATCATTTGATATTAAAAGCAACTCTGATAAAATATTACTCGTCTTAAATAAAAATAAAATAAATTATTTGCCTGATGGATCTAAAGAATTTAATATTGAACAAAATAATGGGAAAATAATATTAAAATTTTCTAATAATTTTATAAGCAATATTAAAAAAAATGCATTAGAGCAATCATTAGAAATAGTAAGAAATCGTATTGACGAGATTGGCACTAAAGAACCAACTATAATAGCACAAGGCAAAGACAGAATTCTTGTTGAACTGCCGGGTTTACGAGACCCATCAGGGATCAAGTCATTGCTAGGCAAAACTGCAAAATTGACATTTAGATTCTTAGTTAATAATGAAAAAGCTGAATTTGGATTTGAACTTTTAAACGACAAATCAAATAATGAAAAAAAATATAAAGTTGAAAAAAAAATTATAG
>PAFP01000039.1 GCA_002704185.1 Candidatus Pelagibacter sp. | reverse complement strand
AATTGTAAATTCAACTCTAAAAAAATTTTTAATAAACAAAATTCCTGTATTCGGTATTTGTCTTGGCCATCAATTACTGGCTCATGCTTTAAATTGTAAAACAAAAAAAATGCACAAAGGTCATAGAGGTGCAAATCATCCAGTAAAAAATTTAAAAACTTCCAAAGTTGAGATTACTTCTCAAAATCACGGGTTTGAAGTTATTAAAAAAAGTATTCCAAAAAACGTTGAAATTACACATGTATCCTTATTTGATAATTCAATAGAGGGAATATCTTCAAAAAAAAGTATAGCTTTTTCAGTGCAGTATCACCCTGAGGCGAGTCCCGGACCACATGATAGTAATTATATGTTTAATAAATTTATAAATTTAATTAAAGAAAATGCCAAAAAGAACGGATATTAAAAGAATCTTAATTATTGGTGCAGGACCGATAGTAATCGGTCAAGCTTGCGAATTCGATTACTCTGGATCTCAGGCATGCAAAGCATTAAAGCAAGAGGGTTATAAAGTCATTTTAATTAATTCCAATCCTGCAACTATTATGACCGATCCTGATGTTGCAGACAAAACATATATTGAACCGATAACAACAGAAATATTAGAAGAAATAATAAAAATAGAAAAACCAAATGCAATTCTACCAACTATGGGTGGGCAAACAGGTCTAAATGCTGCAATGAAATTAGAAAAGGATGGAATTTTAAAAAAGTATAATGTTGAACTCATAGGAGCTAATTCAACAGCAATCGAAAATGCGGAAAATCGACAGATGTTTAAAAAAAATATGAACGAGATAGGGCTAGAGTCTCCCAAATCAAGAATTTGCAATACTTTAGAAGAGTCAAAAAATATTATTAAAGATATTGGTCTTCCTCTAATTATTCGACCTTCATTTACACTTGGTGGATCAGGTGGCGGTGTGGCTAAAACAGAGGATGAGTTTTTCGAAATTGTAAAAAATGGTCTTGCTCTATCACCCACAACTGAGGTGCTTATTGAGGAATCTTTGGTGGGCTGGAAAGAATTTGAAATGGAAGTTGTAAGAGACAAAAAAGATAACTGTATAATAATTTGCTCAATTGAAAATTTAGATCCAATGGGTATTCACACAGGCGATTCTATAACTGTAGCACCAGCTATGACTTTAACAGATAAAGAATATCAAATAATGAGAAATGCATCTATGAACTGTTTAAGAAAAATAGGTGTAGAAACTGGAGGATCTAATGTTCAGTTTGCAATTAATCCAAAAGATGGTCGAATGGTTATAATTGAGATGAATCCAAGAGTATCAAGATCATCTGCACTTGCATCAAAAGCTACTGGTTTTCCAATTGCAAAAGTTGCAGCTAAATTAGCAGTAGGTTACACTCTGGACGAGATAACTAACGATATCACAAAATGTACCCCTGCATCTTTTGAACCTACAATTGATTACATTGTAACTAAAATCCCTAGGTTTGCATTTGAGAAATTTAGAAATACAAAACCAACATTAGGAACGGCAATGAAATCAGTTGGTGAGTCAATGGCTATTGGAAGAAATTTTAAAGAGTCAATACAAAAGGCTTTATGTTCGTTAGAAATAGGCTTGGATGGTTTTGATAATATAGAAATTGAAGAAAACATCCTAATTGATAAATTAAAAGAAAACACTCCTCAAAAAATACTTTATGTCGCTCAGGCATTTAGAAAAAAATTTAGTGAAAAACAAATTTTTGATTTAACAAAAATCGATCCTTGGTTTTTAGAACAAATTAATCAAATTATAAATATTGAAAAGATAATTAAGTCCACAAATATTTTTAAGAGCAAAGAATTTTTGAAAGAAATTAAGTCCTATGGTTTTAGTGATAAACGTATTGCTACAATTAAAAAAGAAAAATTTGAAAAAGTTTATAAAAAAAGGCAGAAATTAAAAGTTCATTCGGTATTTAAAAAAGTTGATACGTGTGCTGCTGAGTTTAAATCCCTTACACCATATATGTATTCTACCTACGATACTGGTTTTTCCGATATAGGTCAGTGCGAGTCAAATCCATCAAATAAGAAGAAAGTAGTAATTATTGGTGGTGGCCCAAATAGAATTGGACAAGGTATTGAGTTTGATTATTGTTGTTGCCAAGCAAGCTATGCTTTAAAAGAAATCGGTTTTGAAACAATCATGATCAATTGTAACCCGGAAACTGTATCTACTGACTATGATACAAGTGACAGGTTATATTTTGAACCCTTAAGGAGAGAGAACATATTAGAAATATTACATAAAGAAAAAGGGAAAGGAAAATTACAAGGTGTAATTGTTCAATTTGGTGGTCAAACCCCAATTAAGCTTGCTAAGTCTATAAACGAGGAAGGATTCCCAATACTAGGTACACAACTTAACTCAATAGATTTGGCAGAGGATAGAGAAAGATTTAGTAAAGTATTAAAAAAAATAAAATTAAAGCAAGCAAGTAATGGTCTAGCTTTTTCAAAAAAAGATGCAATCAAAATAGCAAATAAAATAGGCTTCCCTCTTGTTATAAGACCATCTTATGTTTTAGGTGGAAGAGCTATGGAAATAATTCACGATCAGAATCAGTTAGAAAGATATATTAATGAAGCTGTAAAGGTATCTGGAAAAAGTCCAGTCCTTATTGATAGATTTTTAGAAGGTGCAATTGAAATTGATGTTGATGCTATTTGCGACGGCAAGGAAGTTTTTGTAGCTGGAATTATGCAGCATATTGAGGAGGCAGGTATTCATTCAGGAGATTCTGCATGTTGCATTCCCCCTTTTTCTTTAAACAAAAAAATAATTGAAGAAATTAATGCTCAAACAAAAGTTTTAGCTCTAAATATTGGTGTTATTGGATTAATAAATATTCAATTTGCAATACAGAAAAGTGAGATATTTGTTCTAGAGGTAAATCCTAGAGCAAGCAGAACAGTACCTTTTATATCAAAAGCATTAAATATTCCTATAGCAAAGATAGCAACAAAAATAATGGCAGGTCAGAAATTAAAGAAACTCAAAATAAAAAACAAAAAAACAAAAATATTTGCTATTAAGGAAGCCGTCTTTCCTTTCAATAAATTTCCCGAAGTAGATACAATTCTCGGTCCAGAGATGAAATCCACAGGTGAGTCAATGGGAATTGACAAAGACTTTGGTATAGCATTTGCAAAAAGTCAAATATCAGCCGGTAATTCGTTACCCAAAACGGGTAGTGCATTTATTTCTGTAAAGGATGAAGATAAACCTTTAATTCTAAATTTTGCAAAAAAACTAAAAAATTTAGGATTTGATATTTTTGGAACTGGCAAAACAGCTGATAAATTAAATGAGAGCGGAATAACTTGTACGAAAATAAATAAAGTTAGGGAGGGATCTCCTCACATTGTTGAAATGCTAGAAAATAAAAAAATTTCGTTAGTAATTAATACTTCATCTGGATATAAATCAATCACAGACTCTCAGTCAATAAGAAGAACAGCTCTAAATAATAATATTCCTTATTTTACAACTGTATCAGGGGCCATTGCTTGTACTGAAGCAATAGAAGCTATCGCAAAGAAAAAAATGGGTGTTTTACCTATACAAAATATTTAATTATTTTTCTACCGGCCAATCAGTTTTGAACGTTACGTAATTGACTTGAATACATCTTCTATCTTTTTTTATTTCTTTTTTTTCCATGCCGTGCCAACTTTTTTCGTCACTACTAAAAAAATACCCATAATTATTTTTGTAAGGAACAGTTTTGACTTTTGCCATTTTTTCATTATAAAAATCTGTACCAAGTTGTTCAGACTCGTTAAACCTATTTACAAAAAGCATACAGGACAATAATTTTTCTTTAATATCACAATGAGGTTTAAGCCAAAATCCTTTTCGATCACAACAAATCTCTACTCTGACAAAACTCTTTGACAAATCTTTACCTATCAATTTTCCAACGTAAGTGTAAGTCTCTTTTTTTTGAAGTTCTTGAACAAGTTTAGTAATCTGAGGAAATTCATTACAATTATAGTTATCTAAAAAACATCTAAATTTTAGAGCCTTTCCTCCATCTGTTATACCTTCTCTAAACTTGCCTTCTCCACCATCAATCGCTCTAGTGCCATCATAATTAATGTCGTACTTTGTAGGATCGTCTAGCTCGGCGTTATAAATTTCGTCAATCATTTCTTCAGTCAAAGGTTTTTCAAACTCCCAATATTTAAATGGGTCAGAAGAGTTTTTTGATTTGTTTTTAATAGAATTTAGAAAATTCATAGTTTAATTTTTTTTATTAATAATATCTGCAACTCTCTTACTTTCATATAATTTTTTATATGTCCATACTTTTTCATCATTTTTTAGAGATTTTATAATGCCCATTTCCTCAAATGATTTAAAAAATCTTTTAAATCTGTAATCATTTTTAACGGGTTTTAGATATGCAACATAAATCGGCTTTCCTGTTATTGCTGCTTCTGAAATCATAGAAATTGAGTCTGATGTAACTATCAAAATCTCACTATTTGCTAATGTATGTATATATTTTGATTTGCTTAATGATGTATCAATTTCTACATAATTTAGATTTTTAAATTTTTCTTTAATCAAATTTATAGTTTTACTTGGTGTTCTTCTAGACGTAACAATTCTTAAGTAATTTTTATCATTCATAAATTTTTGTAAAATTTCATTTATAATTTTCACAATCTCTTGATCATTAAAAGAATAATATTTGTTGGGCCCTCCCAAAATTATACCAACATCTATTTTTTTATTTCTATCCTGCGAGTTAATAATTTCAGTTTCTGTAATATAATGCAAAGCACCTTTGCTTCTTATAACTGATTGTCCCTGCAAATCATTGTCATGCTCTGGTAATATTATGAAGTTAAATAAATTGGTTGAAACCTTTGGGTCTTGAATATGTATATTTGTAATTTTTTTTTTATATTTATAAGTTAAGAATTTTTTTAAATAAATGTTTGCTATAACGCTTTTTCTTCCACATGATATAATATAATCAGGTAAATTAACTTCATTAATATTAGAGATTATTTCTTTAAAATTAAAAGTAATTTTAGAAATTGGAAGGATCTTAGGTGGTAAATATTTTAAAATATTGTTCATCTTCACAAATTGATGATTAAAATCAGTTTTAAGTGAAATAGCTAACCCTTCAGTTTGGCTAATCATGCCGTGAGCACCCTCTGTGAGTAACAAAGATTTTAAATTATTCATAAGTGATATATAAGATAAATTAATTTATAAACATAGTATTAAGAAATGAGTCAAAATAAAGAACATCAAACAAAAGTATTAATCATTGGTTCTGGTCCGGCTGGATACACTGCAGCTGTATATGCTGCAAGAGCAATGCTAAAACCTATTATGGTTGCGGGATTCGAGCCTGGGGGACAGCTTACTACTACCACAGATGTAGAAAACTATCCTGGTTTTTCAAAAGTAATACAAGGTCCGTGGCTAATGGATGAGATGAAAAAGCAAGCAGAAGCAGTTGGAACAGTTTTTATTAATGATATTATAACAAAAGTTGATACTTCAAAAAAACCTTTTGTATCTCAATCTGAGAATGGAAATGTTTTTAAAAGTGATAGTATAATAATTGCTACTGGTGCACAAGCAAGATGGCTTAAAATACCAAACGAGGAAAAGTTTAGAGGTTTTGGCATAAGCGCTTGTGCTACTTGTGATGGGTTCTTCTATAAAGATAAAAAAGTTGCGGTAGTTGGTGGTGGTAATGCTGCAGTGGAAGAGGCTTTATTCTTAACCAAATTTGCATCAAGCGTAACCTTAATTCATAGAAGAGATAATTTGCGAGCCGAAAAAATGTTACAAGAAAAACTTAAGAGTAATGAAAAAATTAATATTATTTGGGATACCATAGTCGAAAAGGCGAATGGTGAAGATAATCCCAAAAGTTTAAATTCAATAACTATTAAAAATAAAAAGAGTGGTGAAGTGAAAGATTTCAAAATTGATGGATTATTTGTTGCGATTGGACATGACCCGGCAACAAAAATTTTTAAAGATAAAATAAATATGGATAATGAAGGTTATATTTTGACAAAGTCGGACTCGACAAGCACAAATATACCGGGAGTATTTGCCGCCGGCGATGTAAAAGATAAAATATATAGACAGGCGGTTACGGCCGCTGGTATGGGTTGTATGGCAGCACTTGAGGCTGAAAAATATTTAAGTGAAGCTAAATAATTTCGCTACAAAATTTTGTGATTCTATCGATCGCTTTTTTTAATTCATCGTCAGATGCGGCATATGAAATTCTAAAATATCCATCTAATCCAAATGCTGACCCTTGTACTACCGCAACACCATGAGATTCTAAAAGCTTTGTGACAAAATCTTTGTCATCTTTTATCAATCCAAGTTTTTGATGTTTTTTTCCAATAAGTTTTTTACAACTTGGAAAAACATAAAATGCTCCTTGTGGCTTGATACACTCAATTCCATTTATTTTATTTAACATTTCAACAATAAAGTCTCTTCTTTTTTTAAAAACTTCTTTTCTTGTTTGAATAAATCTTTGATCTCCATTTAATGCTTCAACTGCAGCTGCCTGACTTATTGAAGATGGATTGGTTGTAGATTGTGATTGCAGCTTTGCCATACCTTTTATTATTTCTGGTGGACCTCCAGCATAACCAATCCTCCATCCAGTCATTGCATAAGATTTGCTTACACCATTAACTGTTAATGTCCTATCAAAAATTTTATTATTTTGAGCTGGTGTATAAAAATTAAACTCATCATAAATTATATGTTCATAAATATCATCACTCATTATTAAAATTTTAGGATATTCTAAAAGCACACCTACTAATTCATTTATTTCCTGCTCTGAATAGCATGACCCTGTTGGATTGCCTGGAGAATTTATTATTAGCCACTTTGTATTTTGGGTAATATTTTTTTTAAGACTTTTAGCTGTTAATTTAAAGTTATCTTCTTCTTCACATTCAATAATTTTTGGCAATCCACCAGCTAACAGAACAATATCAGGATAGGATACCCAATAAGGTGAAGGGATTATTACCTCGTCTCCACTATTTATTGTTGCTAAAAAAGCATTATAAATAACTTGTTTTCCACCTGCTCCTACTGAAACTTGATTGTTTTCATAAGTTAAATTATTTTCTTTCTTAAACTTTGATATAATGGCATTTTTTAACTCTACCGTCCCATCTACGGGCGTATATTTGGTTTGCCCTTTTTTAATTGCTTCTATTGCGGCACTTTTGACATTATCTGGAGTATCAAAATCAGGTTCACCTGATCCTAATGAGATAATATCCATTCCTTTTGCCTTAAGTTCTCTTGCTTTTTGTGTTACAGAAATCGTTGGGGAAGGTTTTATTCTTTCTAATGATTTTGATAAAATACTCATAAATTTATGACAATATTACAATCTTCTAATACAGCAGACAAGAAAACTTCTAAAGATTTTTTTAATGAAAAACTCGAGGGTGGTAAAAAATTTAAAATTACTAGTAATTTTAAGCCTGCAGGTGACCAACCCTTAGCAATTGATCAATTAAAAAAAGGTTTAAATAATCTAGATAGAAGTCAAGTTTTGTTGGGCGTTACAGGATCTGGAAAAACTTTTACAATGGCTAAAATTATTGAGGATTTAAATAGACCCGCTTTAATACTCGCTCCAAATAAAACTTTGGCTGCACAATTATACGGAGAAATGAAAAACTTTTTTTCCAAAAACTCTGTAGAATATTTTGTATCATATTATGATTATTATACACCTGAAGCTTATGTTCCTAGGTCAGATACTTATATTGAAAAAGAGTCGTCGATTAATGAACAAATCGATAGAATGAGGCATTCTGCTACAAGATCGTTGTTAGAAAAAGACGATGTTATAATTGTATCTAGCGTATCGTGTATCTATGGTCTTGGATCAGCTGAGTCATATGGTAAGATGACATATACTTTCACTCGTAATGAAAATTATAAGAGAGAAGAAGTTATAAAAGGTTTAATTGAACTTCAGTATAAAAGAAATGACCAGAACTTTCAAAGGGGGACTTTTAGGGTAATAGGAGAAAATATTGAGATTTTTCCATCTCATTTGGAAGATAGGGCTTGGAAACTTTTAATTGAGGATGAAAAGCTTTTAGAAATTAAAGAATTCGATCCTCTTACAGGAGAAAAAACCGAGAATTTGTCAATTGTGAAACTGTATGCAAATAGTCACTATATAACTCCAAGACCAACGGTCAAACAAGCAATTAAAGAAATTAGAGATGAGCTAAACTTAAGAATTAAAACTTTTACAGAAGAAAAAAAATTATTAGAAGCACAAAGAATTGAAGAAAGAACTCGTTTTGATTTAGAAATGATCGAGGCTACTGGGACATGCTCTGGAATAGAAAATTACTCTAGATTTTTGTCTGGAAGAAAAAAAGGTGAACCGCCTCCCACGCTATTTGAATACTTGCCAGATAATTGCATTGTCTTTGTAGATGAAAGTCACGTAACCGTGCCTCAACTAAATGGTATGTTCAAGGGAGATTATACAAGAAAAAAAACTCTTTCAGATTATGGATTTAGATTACCATCTTGCATGGATAACCGTCCATTAAAATTTGAAGAATGGAATTTAATGAGACCTCAAACCGTATTCGTTTCCGCTACCCCAAGCGAATGGGAGTTGAATGAGACAAAAGGAGTTTTTGCAGAGCAGATTATTAGACCAACAGGCTTAATAGATCCCACAGTAGAAATTAGAAAAGCGAAAAATCAAGTTGATGATTTATTAAATGAGTGTCTGAATATTTCAAAAAAAAATCAAAGAATTTTAGCAACGACACTCACAAAAAAAATGGCAGAAGATTTAACCGAATATCTTGATGAAAATGGTGTTAAAGTTAGATATATGCACTCAGATATTGATACACTTGAAAGAATAGAAATTATTAGAGATTTAAGACTTGGTGTATTTGATGTGTTAGTCGGAATAAATTTATTAAGAGAAGGTTTAGATATCCCTGAATGTGCACTAGTTGCGATATTAGATGCAGACAAAGAAGGTTTTTTAAGATCTGAAACCTCATTGATTCAAACAATTGGAAGAGCAGCTAGAAATATTGATGGAAAAGTAATTTTATATGCTGATAAGGAAACTAAAAGCATAAAAAAAGCTATAGATGAAACTACCAGAAGAAGAGAAAAGCAAATTCTTTATAATAAAAAAAATAGAATTAATGCAAAAAGTGTACAAAAAGAAATCTCCGATATTTTGGCAAGTGTTTACGAAAAAGATTATTTAAATACTGATAAATTCGTAAAACCTGGGCATAATTTAAAAAAACACATCAAATCATTAAAAAAAGATATGCAATCATCTGCTGATAATTTGGAGTTTGAGCAGGCTGCTAAAATCAGAGATGAATTAAGGAAATTAGAGAGTTCTGATCTTGGATTGACTGTGAATTCTTCAATGAAAAAATACAAAAAAGATAATATTGGTAGATCTACACAAGGTCGAGCTGGTATGAAAAGTGGAAAAAGATATACAAAATAAAAATGAAAAACATATTAATTACGGGTAGTTCAAAAAGAATAGGGGCAGAATTTGTCAAATTTTTTTATAAAAAAAATTTTAATGTGGCTTTGCATTATAATAAATCTAAAAGCCAAGCAATAAAGTTGGGTAAATTATTAGGATACAAAAAAAATCGAATTATAATAGTTAAAGGTGACCTGAGTAGTGAACAAGGTGCTAAAAAAATTTTTTTTGAATCAAAAAAAAAATTGGGTAAAATTACTCATTTAATAAATTGTGCTTCAGTATTTGAAAATGATGATATTAAAAACTTTAATTCATCCAAGTGGAGTATGAATATGAATATTAACCTAAGGGCTCCTTACATTCTAACATCTGAATTTTCAAAACAAAAATTTAATAAAAAGAATCAAGGTAATATTATAAATATAATTGACCAAAGAGTATTTAATCTCACACCATTCTTTTTCAGTTACACTTTAAGTAAGGTGGCACTATATAATTTAACAATTACCTCTGCTATGAGATTGGCTCCCTACGTGAGAGTTAATGGTATTGCGCCTGGGCCTGTAATTAAAAATTTAAGACAAAACAAAATACAATTTAAAAAACAATATATAAATACTTTGCTTCAAA
>PAFP01000038.1 GCA_002704185.1 Candidatus Pelagibacter sp. | reverse complement strand
AACATCATTAAACAATAATTTTTTATTTTGTTCAATATTTATTGAAGTTTCTTTTATTAAATCGATATTATTAATATATTTTTCAACATGTTTCAAAAGGTCACCTTTATTTTCTTTAATTAAATTCTCACAATTTATTCTTTTTAATAGGCCAGTGGTAACATTTTGTTTTAGTGTTAATCCATTTACTGTAATTACAGGTTTATTCAAAGATAAAGCTTCAAAATGGGTATTACCGCCAGACCAAGATAAAGAATCGATTAAGAAACTCATGTTTCTGATATAATCTAGGTAAATATTTCTTTTTGATCTTGGTAGCAAAATTAGTCTATCAATATTTTTTTTATTTTTTAGTTTTTTATTAATTCTATTTTTAAATATTTCATCAACAAAGGACAACCCTGAGCTAAGAAAATATAAATTAGTATTTTTGTAATTATCTAGAATTTTTAGAAAGATTTCATCTTCACTTGGCAAAATTTTAAATAAACTTTGTAATATTCCTATATTTATATCGCGATTTTTTTTTATAACACTATTGTTCTTTTGAATTTGAGTTAAATCTATATTTTCATAATAAACAGATAAATTGCTTAGTTTAATAAGTTTTTCAGAATATTTCATTTGTGTAAATTTATTTTCTAAATTTTCTCCAGATAAAAAAAAATCAATATTTTTATTAAACGTTGACAGAGGATGTCCCCACGTCACGCATGTTTTACGGGCAAATTTAAACATTGATAAAAATTGATTATATCTTGACATATGGTAGTCAAGAAATATTGCAACATCAATATTTAAATTTCTTAAATGTTTTATATCATTATCTAAGTTGCCAGAAACTTTGTAAAATTTTTTATTATTTTCAGTTAATTTTTTGTAGAGATCATCTTGTATTGACCCTGAATCAATTAACCAAGCATCAAATCTCTCTTTATTTAACAATTTATACCAATTTATAAAAAGATTCGTTACTGTATGATCATTTAATATAGATGAAACAAATGCAATTTTAATTTTCTTATTTTTGTTAATTTTAAATTGTTTTGTAATTTCAAAGTTATTAGTAACTTTTTCTAAATATTTAGAGTAATTTTTCTGAATTTCTAAAGTTTTATAATTTGCATAACTTAAGTAAAAATTTGTTGGTGGAAGATAATTATGAAGTATTGCTTTAAAATTTTTATTATCATCAGTCTTATTTTTTGATAGCTCATCAATTATTTTTAAATTTATATTGTTTATAGTTTTTTTTATATTTGTATCCGACTCATATACTATTGGATATAAATTTATTTCTAAAAGATTAAATAAAACTTTGTTAATTTTTTTTTTATAGGATATTAAAAGTTTTTGGCAATCACCTATCTTATTTAGGTTTCTATAAAATTCGTAAAGATCTAAAAATGAATTTAAAAATGTTTGTTCATTTTTAATTGTTTCGTTTATTAGTTTAAAATATCCATCTATATTTTTAGTAAGTTTTAAACAAACCGCGTAATTAAATTTGGTAAAATGATCATCAGTGTTTTTTAATAAAATTTTTTTAAAGTATTTAATTGCAAGATAGTATTTGCCAATTTTTAAATAAGCATATCCACGATTTCCGATTATTGCAGTATGAGTAACTTTATAATTAATTGCTTTGGTTGTGATTTCAATTATTTTATTATAATTACCCATATTATTGTAATGAAGACACAAATTAACTGCACTTTTGAGGAATCTAGGATTTCGAGGATCTTGTAAGTCCTGTATGAGATTATTAATGTCCATTTTTTCAAAGAATAATTGTAAATCAAGTGAAAAGCATTATAAATATTGAAAATTTAACAGCGGGAGTGGTGGAANGGTAGACACGCTAGTCTTAGGAACTAGTATCCTCGGATGTGAAGGTTCAAATCCTTTCTCCCGCACCATATAAATTATGAAAGTTAGTATTATATCTTCAAAAGGTTTAGAAACGAACCTAAATGTTGTAGTTGATAAAGGCGAGATAGAAAAAAAAATTGATAATAAGCTTGATGAGGTAAAAAGCGAAGTTCAATTAAAAGGTTTTAGACCAGGTAAAGTTCCAAAAGAATTGATCAAAAAGCAGTTTAATCAAAGTCTTCAAGGAGAAGTTTTAGAGAAATTATTACAAGAAACTACTTTGGAAGTTCTAAAAAATAAAAAAATTAAGCCAGCCAGTCAACCTAAAATTAATATCAAATCGTACGGTGAAAACAAAAACTTAGAATTTGAAATTTTAGTAGAGAAAGTTCCTGAAATAAAAAACTTAAACTTAAATAACATAAAAATTAATAAATATTTGGTAGCATCTGATAAGAAAGATGTAGACAATAGATTAAAACTATTGGCTGAAAATTCAAAAAAATATAACGATAAAAATAAAAATGAGAAAGCTCAGAATGCAGATTTAGTAATATTTGACTACGAGGCTACTGTTGATAATCAAACATTCGAAAACAACAAAGGAAATGATATTCAAATAATATTAGGTAAAGATTTATTTATTAAGGACTTTGATAAACAATTAATTGGTTCAAAAGTTAAAGAAACAATTAATGTTTCAGTAAATTTACCACAGAACTTTCCGAATAAAAACTTAGTAGGAAAAAAAGCAATTTTTAAATGTTTAATAAAAAATATTAAATATGCTGAAAAACAAATAATCGATGATGAATTTGCAAAAAATTTGGGAGTAAAAAATTTAAATGATTTAAAAGAGAATATTCAAAAACAAATATCCAATGAATTTCTTAATGTGACATTGCAAGTTGAGAGAAAAGAAATATTAGACAAATTAGAGAAACTAGAGTCTTTTGAAATACCAAAAAGTTTAAATAAAGATGAAATTGGAAGCATTACTCATACTTTCAAAGTTGAAAAATTGAAAAAAAATAACGATAAAGAGAAGAACATTGAAAATATTAACCTCGACGAAAATGAAAAAAAACAAGTCGAAATTTTAGCAAAAAGGCGTGTTAAATTAGCTTTAATATTAAATAAAATAGGAAGCGATAACAATATAATAGTTGAAGATGCTGAAGTGCAGAGTGAGTTAGATACTCAATTAAGGAACTACCCAGGGCAAGAGAAAAATATCAGAGAATTTTATAAAAAAAATCCAAATGAACTATTAAAATTAAAAGGACCATTATTTGAAAACAAAATAATTGGCTTTATAAAGAAAAAGGCCAAGATATCTGAAAAAACCATAACTAAAGATGAACTAAAAAAACTTTTTGATACTTCAGATCAACAACCTAAGAAACAAACTAAGGCCAAAACAACAACATTAAAGAAAAAAAGTAGAAAAAAATAATTTAAATAGTAAATTGATGAATTGATTCGTATGAAAAATATTAAAGATATTTATATGAATAACCTTGTGCCAATGGTTATTGAGCAGACCCCAAGAGGCGAAAGAGCTTTCGATATATATTCAAGGCTCTTAAAAGAAAGAATTATATTTTTAACAGGACCAATTAATTCATCTATTGCAAGCTTAATATCATCGCAATTACTTTTTTTAGAATCTGAAAACAATTCAAAGGATATATTCTTGTATATAAATAGTCCAGGAGGTATTGTTGCAGATGGATTAGCTATATACGACACAATGCAATATATTAAACCTGCAGTGTCAACATTATGCATTGGTCAAGCTGCGTCTATGGGTTCTTTTCTATTAGCCGCGGGAGAAAAGGGTAAAAGACTTTCGTTACCTAATTCAAGAATAATGGTGCACCAACCTTCTGCAGGATTTCAGGGTCAGGCTACAGATATTGAAATTCATGCAAATGAAATACTTAAAACAAAAAAAAAACTAAATGAAATTTATTCAAAACATACCGGTCAATCTGTTGATAAAATCAAACAGGCTTTAGAAAGAGATAAATTTATGAGTGCAGATGAAGCAAAATCATTTGGTTTAATAGATAAGGTTGTTGAAAAAAGAGACAACTAATAGTAAATTTTTTTTATTAAACTACAAAATATGTGTCCTAATTTATTTTTTCTTGCAACTATCACTTGATTTAGAAACCTACTACATTGTAAAGTAACCACATTGATTCGTTTATGAATAAAGAAACAAAAAATACTCTTTACTGTTCATTTTGTGGAAAAAGCCAACACGAAGTAAGAAAGTTAATAGCTGGTCCAACAGTATTCATTTGTGATGAATGTGTTGAGCTTTGTATGGATATTATAAAGGAAGAGAGCAAAAATAGCATTTCTAAAAACGAAGAAGGTGTACCAACACCAAAAGAGATATTTAAAATTTTAAATGATTACGTAATTGGCCAAAAAAAATCTAAACAAATTTTATCTGTAGCGGTTCATAATCATTATAAAAGACTTAATCACGAAAACAAAAGTAACAATGATGTTGAATTATCAAAATCAAATATTTTATTAATTGGACCAACAGGTTGTGGTAAAACATTATTAGCACAAACTCTTGCCAAAATTTTGGATGTTCCTTTTACTATGGCCGATGCTACTACTTTAACAGAAGCCGGATATGTTGGTGAAGACGTAGAAAACATAATACTTAAACTATTACAAGCTGCCGACTATAACGTTGAAAAAGCTCAAAGAGGAATAGTTTATATAGATGAAGTTGATAAAATAAGTAGAAAAACAGAAAACCCCTCAATAACAAGAGATGTTTCTGGTGAAGGTGTGCAGCAAGCCTTATTAAAAATTATGGAAGGTACTGTAGCCAGTGTACCACCACAAGGTGGAAGAAAACATCCTCAACAAGAATTTTTACAAGTAGATACAACAAATATTTTATTCATCTGCGGAGGTGCATTCGCCGGTATAGACAAAATAATTTCTTCTAGAGGAGAGGGAAGCGCAATTGGTTTTGGAGCTAAAATTAAGAATAAAGTAGAAAAGAAAACTGGCGAAGTACTTAAAGAGGTTGAACCTGAAGATTTATTAAAATTTGGTTTAATACCTGAGTTTATTGGAAGACTTCCTATTATTTCTACATTAGAGGATCTTGATGAGCAGACTTTAATACAAATTTTAGAGCAACCTAAAAACTCTTTAACGAAACAATATTGTAAGTTATTTGATATAGAGGGTGTTAAGCTTAATTTTGCTAAAGATGCTCTTAAAGCAATAGCTGAAAAAGCAATTAAGAGAAAGACTGGAGCTAGAGGATTAAGATCCATAATAGAGGAAATTTTGTTAGAAACTATGTTTGAACTACCAAGCATGGAGGGAGTTGAGGAAATAGTTGTTAATAGAGAAGTTGTGAATGGAAATTCAAAACCTTTAATGATTTACTCTAAGAAATCCACAAAAGAGAACAAAATAGCAAATTAATATATAATTTGTTTATTTAAGCACTTGTTTTATTCTAGTTAATAATTATTTTAATTAGAAATGATTAACGAAACAAATTATAATTGTCCCATCTTACCTTTAAGGGATATTGTAGTTTTTCCAGATGTTACTGTTCCATTATTTGTTGGAAGGGACAAGTCTATTAAATCTCTGGAAGCTTCAATGGAGAAATATAAAAAAATTATTTTAGTTTCTCAAAAAAATCCAGATGTTGACGACCCATCCCAGTCAGATATCTATTCTTTTGGCACAGAGGGTGAGATTCTTCAATTATTAAAATTACCTGATGGCACAGTAAAAATCTTGGTTGAAGGTAAAAGAGTTGTTAAAATTAATGAAGTAGAAAATAACAAGGGATTTCTTTTAGGAAAAATAAGCGTATTAAATTTAACAAGTAAACCTGATGATGTTCCACTATCAAAAGCCTTAATTAATAAATTTGATAAATTAAACAAAGTTTCTAAAAAATTTAATGAAGAGAACAATATTAATATAAAAAATATTTCTGATCCTAAAGTTATATGTAATAAAATTGCTTCGAGTCTTAAACTAGAGCTTAATGAAAAGCAAAAAATTTTAGAAATAATTGATATCCAAAAAAAGTTAGAAACTATTTTAAGCTTTTTAGAAAATGAAATTGATGTTTTATCTGTTGAGAAAAAAATTAGAGGTAGAGTTAAAAATCAAATGGAAAAAACTCAAAGAGAATACTATTTAAATGAGCAATTAAAAGCAATTCAAAAAGAACTTGGTGATATTGAAGATGGAAAAGATGAACTTAAACAGCTTGAGGATAATATAAAAAATTCTCAAATGTCTAAAGAAGCAGAAGAAAAAAGTTTATCAGAGTTAAAAAAATTAAAAACTATGAGCCCGATGTCTGCAGAATCTACCGTCGTAAGAAATTATCTTGACTGGATGGTTGGATTGCCGTGGTCAAAATTATCTGAAGTAAATACCGATATAAAAAAGGCTGAAGATGTTTTAAATAAAGATCATTACGGTCTTGAAAAAGTTAAAGATAGAATTTTAGAGTTTCTAGCAGTTCAATCTAGATTGAAAAAAATCAAGGGCCCTATTTTGTGCTTGGTTGGACCCCCGGGGGTTGGGAAAACATCACTTGGTAAATCTATTGCAAAATCTACAGGAAGAGAGTTCGTCAGAATGTCTTTAGGTGGTGTAAGAGATGAAGCTGAAATTCGTGGTCATAGAAGAACATACATAGGAAGTTTACCTGGAAAAATAATTCAATTGATGAAAAAAGCAGGTACAAAAAATCCATTAATTCTTTTGGATGAAATCGATAAGATTGGAATGGATTATAGGGGAGATCCATCATCCGCTTTATTGGAAGCACTTGATCCTGAACAGAACAATGCATTTAACGATCATTATCTTGAAGTCGATTACGATTTATCGAATGTTATGTTTGTAACTACAGCAAACACATTAAATATTCCATCGCCATTATTAGATAGAATGGAAGTAATAAGAATATCTGGGTATACCGAACAAGAAAAAACTGAAATAGCAAATAAATATTTAATACCTAAGCAAATTAAAGAAAATGGTTTAAAAATAAATGAATTAAATATTAAAGCAGAAGCCGTTAAAGAAATTATAAGAAAATATACACGAGAGTCTGGAGTAAGAGGCCTAGAGAGAGAACTTGCTAAATTAGCTCGTAAAAGTGTTAAAGAAATTGTATCTAAAATAAAATTGAATGTAGAAGTTGATGATAAAAATATTGACAAGTATCTTGGTGTAAAAAAATTTAAATTTGGTGAGATTGAAAATGAAGATAAAGTAGGTGTTGTAACCGGTCTTGCTTGGACAGAAGTAGGTGGTGAGCTTTTGTCAATTGAGTCTGTTGTAATGCCAGGTAAAGGAAAACTAGAGCATACAGGTAAGCTTGGTGACGTGATGAAGGAATCAATTAAAGCGGCTAAATCATATGTTAGATCAAGATGTTTAGATTATGGAATTATACCCCCTACTTTTGAAAAAAAAGATATTCATATTCACGTTCCAGAAGGAGCCACTCCAAAGGATGGACCTTCTGCAGGTATCGGTATGGTTACGTCTATTGTTTCAGCACTGTCTGGTACTTCAATTAGAAAAGATGTTGCAATGACCGGAGAAGTGACTTTAAGAGGAAGGGTTTTACCTATCGGTGGTTTAAAAGAAAAATTATTAGCTGCGTTGAGAGGTGGTATTAAAACTGTAATAATACCATCAGAAAATGAAAAAGATTTAATTGAATTACCTAAAAATATTATTGAAGGATTAAAAATTATACCTGTAAATGATGTTGAAGAAGTTTTGAAGATAGCTCTAACTAAAGAATTAAATCCTATTAAGTGGATTGAAGTTGATAACATTCAAAATAAAGAAACTTCTCAGCAGAAATCACCAATTAATTAAATTTAATTTATCATGCTTTCACGATCCGATATTCAGAAGTATATAAAAAACTATTCTAAATTTAATAAAAATGTAATCTATGATTTTAATGTAAATGATGGCGGTGTTGCTGATTACATAAAATATTTTATGTATTTATTGCAGCACTGCATGAATAAAAATTTTAGATTACATTATAAAAAGAATGGATTGCCTTTAGAAAGTTATATTCCTATACAATTTAGTGAATTGTATATTTCTCAAGATAAAATTAATAACTTTAAAAATTTAGATAGTTTAAGATCACTAGATACTTTTGAAAATATTAACAATGATATATATTATATCTGCAAGCCAAATTGTATGTATAAAAATTTTGATTTTGACTTTATCAATTTGAAATTTAGTGATGTTTTTTATTTTTCAGACGAGGTTATTTTGAATAAAAAAAACATATATAGTGATAATTCATTAAATTATATATCTATACATCTTCGGCTAGGCGATAAGCATTTAGAGTTAGATAAAAAAGATAAAAAGTTTGTTTATACCAAGTGGGATGAGAGAGAATTTAATTCCGATAAATTAAGTGACTTAATTGAAAAAAATAATAAAAAAAAAATTTTATTTTTTTGTGATAATAATAGTTTTAAACAAAAACTTAAAAAAAAATACCCCTTTATAAGTATTTCCAGTGCAAAGGTTGGTCATACTGGACTATCAATTTCTTCAAAACGCGAAGTTCTTGATGCGGCTAGTGAACTGGCGTTATTAGCTGGATCAAAAGAAATTTACAGCGTGTCTTATTCTGGTTTTCCTCTTGTGGCTGGTAAATTAGGAGAAGTTAAAGTGCATAAATTGCATAATCAAAAAGATTTAATTATTTAATTAATTATATTAAAAAATATTCAATATGTATTATAATCTCTTATATGTATAACGACAACAATGAAGTTAGAGCTTAAGCAATGAGTAAAAAAAATTTAGATAAAATCAAAGAAATATATATTAAGAAATTTTTGCCTTGTGTAGTCTTGGTTATAATAATCATTTTGTTTCTAAGATCAGATTAAGTAGCACAGGTTTAGTTAACCCCGTTGCATAAGACATTAGTTCCACGATGCAATCATGTAAGAGATTTAAGTAGTATCTAAGTAGTAACGCTTTTAATACAACGCTCTGTTTTAAGGTGTAAACGCGGAGTAACGGACGTTCCCCTTAAATACCCACTGGCGATGTTTTTCTCTCTTTCATCTTTCTAAAAGTGTTGCTATAAAAGGATTTATTTTTAAAAGGGCGGTTAGCTCAGTTGGTAGAGCATCTCGTTTACACCGAGAGGGTCGGGAGTTCGAGTCTCTCACCGCCCACCATTTTCAAATTTTATTTGTAAATTTCGTTTTTTTATTATAATATTGTCCATAAGCTTGTTTGTGGTGACAGCGCAAAGTTACACTCACAAAATTATGAGGCCTGGGGGTGTAGCTCAGCTTGGTTAGAGCGCCTGCCTGTCACGCAGGAGGCCGCGGGTTCGAGTCCCGTCACT
>PAFP01000037.1 GCA_002704185.1 Candidatus Pelagibacter sp. | reverse complement strand
TTAAAAAACAATATATAAATACTTTGCTTCAAACTAAAGTAAATCCTGTAGAATTATGTGAAGCAGCTCAATTTTTTTTTAATACATTATCTGTGACGGGCGAAGTAATTTCTTTAGATAGTGGTCAAAGAATAACATGGAGTAAAAAAATATCAAAGTAGATGAATAAAAAAAATAATATAGTTCAATTTAATAAAAGCACTCTTAAAGAGATTAGAAAGATTGTAATTAAAGATTTAATAATCAATACTAAATTTGGATACTATGAACATGAAAAAAAGAAAAATCAAAGACTAAAATTTAATATTGAAATAGGAGTATTTGTTTTGCCAATAAATGATAAGTCAATAAAAAATATAATCAATTATGATAAGATTATTAATATTATAGAGACTATTTTAAGTAAACATATAAATTTTTTAGAAACATTATCAGAAAAAATATGTAATGAAATACTTAAGGACCAAAGAGTAAAAAATATAAAATTACAAATCGATAAATTAGACATTATAAAAAAAACAAAATCTGTAGGTGTAAAAACTTTTAAAGAAAGAATTGAATGAATAATTTAGAAAGTGGAAAAAAATTATTTAAAGATAAATCTAGAATTGCATCAAACTCTCCGGGTATTTATCAAATTTTAGATGATAAAAATAAGGTTATTTATGTTGGTAAAGCTAAGAACCTACCAAAAAGACTTCAAAATTATTCTACAAAATCATTACTACCGATTAGAACAGAGCGTATGATATCAGCTTCAAAAAATATTGAATTAATCACTACAAGAAATGAATCCGAAGCTTTGTTATTGGAAGCAAATCTAATAAAAAAATTTAAACCACGTTACAATGTTTTATTAAAAGATGACAAGTCATTTCCATATATTCAAATTACTAATCATGACTTTCCACAATTAACTAAATTTAGAGGCAAGCATAATGAAAAAGACATCTTTTTTGGTCCATTTGCATCAATAGCATCGGCAAATTGGACAATAAAAATGTTACAAAAAGTTTTTCAGATAAGAGTATGTGACGATCATACTTTTAAAAATAGAAAAAGACCTTGTATTTTATATCAAATAAAAAGGTGCACGGGTCCATGTACAGCAGAAATTAATGGTAAAGAATATTCTAACCTAGTCAATCAATGTTTAGATTTTTTAAGAGGTAAATCGAGGCAAATACAAAAAAAGTTTTCATGTGATATGGATATTGCTAGTAAAAATCAAAATTATGAAAAAGCAGCAATTTTAAGAGATAGGATTAAATCCTTAACTTTTATTCAATCTTCGCAACATATTAGTAAGAAAAATTTTAATAATGCTGATCTTATTGTCTCATACAGAAAAGAAGAGAAAACTTGTATTAGTGTTTCTTTTTTTAGATCAAAACAAAATTGGGGCAGTCAATTTTTTTATCCATCTCATCAAAGTGAAGATAACGAAACTAAGGTTATAAGTTCATTTATTACTCAATTTTATGAAAATAAAGAACCGCCTTCAGAGATAATTACTAACATTGAACCAGAGAACAAACAATTAATTATAAAAGCTTTTAATGCAAAATTTAAAAAAAAAATAAATCTTAAGACTGGAAAAAATAATTCAATGATTTCTAATGCTTTAAAAAATGCAAGCGAAAATTTAAATAATAAGTTGTTTCATGGTAAAAAAAATATTGGATTTTTAGAATCTTTATCCGAAACATTTAANTTACAATTTGTTCCAAATTTTATTGAAGTTTACGATAATAGCCATATTCAAGGTTCAGATAACATAGGAGCTTTAATTACTTTTGGGGAGGAAGGATTTATAAAAAATAGATATAGAAAATTTAATATTAAAGATAAAAATATAAAAGGAAATGATGATTATGGCATGATGAGAGATGTTATAAAAAGAAGGTTTTCAAAAATAGCTAAGGGGGATGATAACTTTATACCCGATTTATTATTAATTGACGGAGGTAAAGGGCAGTTTTCTGCAGTTAAAGATACCTTAAACGAATTAGGGTTTTATGAAATAAAAGTAATAGCAATGTCTAAAGGGAAAGAGAGAAACAAAGGTAAAGAAAAATTTATATTAGATGATGAAATTATTTCGTTAAAAGAAAATGATCCTATTTTGTTTTTTTTACAAAGACTTAGAGATGAAGCACATAGATTTGCTATAACTGCTCATAGAAAAAAAAGAAGTAAAAATATATCTAAATCACAATTAGATTTAATTGATGGGATTGGTAGATCAAGAAAAAAGTCACTACTTAATCATTTTGGGTCTGTAAAAACAATAGAGGGAGCGAGCTTGGAGGAAATCGAAAAAGTTGAAGGCGTGAATAAAAGTTCAGCTCTTAAAATTTATAATTTTTTTCATAAATCAAAAAATTTAATATGATTTATAAAATACCAAATATATTGACTATTGGACGATTAATTATGGTGCCTGTTTTAGTTTTTTTCTTTTATTTGCCTGGAAAATTTGGAGACTGGCTTACATGTGGAATTTTTGTTATTGCAAGCTTTACAGATTTTATCGATGGTTTTCTAGCACGACTTTTAAAACAACAGACAAAATTAGGTGAATTATTAGATCCTATTGCCGATAAAATACTAGTAGTTACTGCATTAGTTTTGTTAGTGATGAATAATACTATACAAGGAGTATCGGTAATTGCAGCAATAATAATAATTTGCAGAGAAATATTAGTTTCTGGATTAAGAGAATACTTGGCCAAATTTCAGTTAAGTCTACCGGTATCACGACTTGCAAAAATTAAAACTGTTTTACAAATGGTTTCTATTGCAATTCTATTAGCTGGATTATCAGGTAATCAATTATTATTTGGATATGGGTTGAAACTTGGAATTATACTTTTGTGGGGATCGGCAATTTTAACGTTATATACTGGTTATGATTATATTAAAAAAGGCATAGATCATGCTATTGATTGATCTAAAACTTTTTTCTTTCTAACTAAATTACTATAATCCTGCCACAATTTATTTACGATTTTTGGAATATGAAAATTATTATCCTCTATTTTTGATACTGGTGTTATTTCTGCAGCGGTACCAGTTAAAAAACATCCTGTGAATTTTTTTAATTCATCTAACTTTATTTTCCTTTCNACTACTTTAACGCCATTTTTTTTTGCTAATTCAATTATTGTTCTCCTAGTAATACCATCTATAAAATTATCAGGGATTGGAGTATGAATTTCAGACTCATTGTCATTTACAAAAAAAATATTAGCTCCGGTTGCCTCCGCAATGTCTCCTTTGCAATCTAGCATCAGAGAGTCGTTAAAGCCTTTTCTTTCAGCCTCATGCTTTGAAAGAGTACAAATCATGTATAAACCGGAAGCTTTTGTATCCCAAGGTATAGTGTCGGGTGCAGGCCTTCTCCACTGCGATATATCCAAAGAAATACCTTTTTCTCTAATCTTAGGATCAAAATATGATCCCCACTCCCAAGCGGCTATAGCAAAGTGAATTTTGTTTTTCTGTGCAGATATTGCCATCATTTCACTACCTCTCCATGCAATAGGTCTAACATAACCATTTTGTATATTTTGAACTTTAATGATTTGATTGCATGCATTATCTATCTCATCTGCAGTATATGGAATTGCAAAACCCATTCTATTAGCTGAATGAATTAATCTTTGGGTATGTTCTCTTAACTTGAAAATTGTTCCTTCATAAACTCTCTCTCCTTCAAAAACACAACTGGCATAATGCAACCCATGGCTTAGGATATGAAGGTTTGCATCTTTCCAGTCTATATTTTTTCCATTATACCAAATTTTTCCCTGTCTTTTGTCGTAAGGTACGTTTTCCATAAGATTAAAGTTTATATTAAATTATAGATGAATATAATATAAGTCAATAATACTGACCATTGAAATTAATGATACAGGACTTTTTATATCTAAAAGAAAAAAATATTAAAGAAGTATTGGAACTTATACTTGAAAGTTATGTTGTTACGACGTTTGATACTGATTTTGTATTAAAACATAATAAATTCGGCAGAGCTCACCAAAGGTTAATAATGCTAATTGATAATAATCCTGGAATAACAGTATCTGAAGTTTTAAATAAACTAAAAATAACCAAGCAAAGTTTAAGCAGAACATTACAAGATTTACTCAGTAAAAAAATTGTTAGTCAAAAAAAAGGGNAAAAAGATGGAAGAGAAAAGTTGTTATTCCTAGATGATAAAGGAAATGAACTTAGTAAGCAAATATTTGATACTCAAAAGAAAAGAATACTTTATGCTTTTAAAAATTCTACCCCTGAGGATGTATTGAGTTTTAAAAATGTTTTAATTAAAATTATTAAATAACCTTATGTCTATTGAAAAAAACAAGAAACATATTTTGGTAGTTGACGATGATGAAAAAATCAAAGAGCTAGTAAAAACCTATTTGATTGAAAATGGATTTACTGTTACCTCCGCTGAAAATGCAGAAGAGGCAAAAAATAGAATGGATTTATTTAAATTTGACTTAATTGTGTTAGATATAATGATGCCTGGTCAAGATGGTTTAGAATTAACCAAAGAAATTAGAAAAGATAGTCAGCAACCTATTATTTTATTGACTGCTAAGGGTGACCCATCCGATAGGATTAAAGGTTTAGAACTTGGGGCTGATGATTATCTTCCGAAACCATTTGAACCAAAAGAATTACTTTTAAGAATAAAAAATATTTTAAGTAAAATTAAAAAGTTAAGAGATATTAATGAAGTAATAAATTTTGGAGATACAAAACTATATATAAAAAAAATGATAATTAAAAATAATAATAAAATTTATAAAATTAACTCATCAGAAAGAAAGTTGCTTGAAAATATGATATTGTCTGTAGGAAAAGTTTTCCAAAGAAATGATATCTTAAACCTTATTAATTTAAAAAAGGAAAGGGCCGTTGATGTGATAATTACCAGATTAAGACAGAAAATCGAACCAGATCCTAAGAACCCAATTTATTTACAAACAGTCAGGGGAAATGGATATGTGCTATGGTCTGATTAATGATTAAAAAATTTTTACCTAAGACCCTATTTTTTAGATATTTTTTAATAATTTTAACACCTATAATTATTTTTCAAGTTTTATTATCTGTTGTATTTTTTGATAGCCTTTGGATTAAAACTAACAAAGGGTTAGTAAACTCATTAACTGAAGAATTGAATACAATTTCTAGTTTTTATTTAAATAAAAAAAATGAAAAAGATTTTAATTTAATAAAAAAACAAGTAATCGAAAATTCATCATTAAGCGTTTTTGTAAAAAAAAATAGCGATCTTCCAAAAAATAATAATTATGTAAAATTCAGTTTTTATGACAGATTAATGAATAAACAGTTTAAACAAAATATAAAAACACCATATTGGTTTAATACCAGACTCGATAAAGATAATGTTGAAGTTCAATTAAAAATTCAAAAAGATGTAATTGTATTTATTGTTCCAAAATCTAGAATTAGAAACTCATCTGGAAGAATTTTTATATTATGGATTATGGTACCTGGAATAATTTTACTTTTAATATCTATATTATTTTTAAGAAATCAAATTCGGCCCATTACAAATTTAGCTACGTCCGCAGAAAAATTTGGTAAAGGACAGTATGTTGCGCCGAATAAGCCATATGGAGCAATAGAAATTAGAAAAGCTACAATAGAATTTGAAAAAATGAAGGCAAGAATCTTAAGACATGTGAGTCAAAGAACAACCATGTTATCTGGAATAAGTCATGATTTAAAGACACCAATAACTAGACTTAAATTACAAATCGAAATTCTTAACAAAGATGGAAAATTAGATGGAATAAAAGAAGATATAAACGAAATGGAAAAAATGATTTCAGAATATCTTGATTATTCTAATTCTGAGTCAAACACAGAAAATACTAAATTTAATGTTTCTGAACTTGTTTCTGAGATCATAAAAAAATTCAATAATAAAAATATAATTTTTAAAACAGATGAAAATTTATACATGATGGGCAAAAAACACTTAATTAAAAGGTGTTTTAGCAACTTAATCGATAACAGCACTAAATATGCTAATAATATAAACATTACAGCATACAAAAGTAAAAAGCATTTAGATATTTTTTTTGATGATGATGGTCCGGGTATACCAGAAAATGAACATGAAAGAGTTATGAGGCCATTTTATAAATTAGATAAAAGTAGAAAACTTAACGATGGTAGTGTTGGTCTTGGCTTATCAATTGTACAAGATATAATCAATTCACATGGGGGGACAGTACAATTAGAGAATAAAAAAAAGGGTCTTAGAGTTAAACTGCAATTTCCTATATAATGTTTATTAATAACTTAAATCCAATTTTTATAAACATAGGTTTTGTTGAAATTAGATGGTACTCGCTTGCGTATATTTTTGGGATCTTGTTTGCTGTTATATTTTGTAAAATTTTAATAAAAAAATTTAATCTTAGTTATAAGCAAGACATTTTTGATGATTTTTTACCATATTCAATTTTTGGAATAATTTTAGGAGGAAGGTTGGGTTATGTAATATTCTACGATTTTATTTTTTTTATTAATAACCCTATTGATATTATTAAAATATGGAATGGCGGTATGTCTTTTCATGGAGGATTGATAGGTATAATCCTTGCCTCAGGTTTGTTTTGCAAAAAAAAGAATTTAAATTACTTACATTTTACTGATTTATTAGCAGTATTGACGCCGTTTGGTCTTTTTTTAGGAAGAATTTCTAATTTTATAAATTCTGAACTAATAGGAAAACCCACTGACGTTCCTTGGTCTGTTATATTTATAAAAATAGATAATTTGACAAGACATCCATCTCAAATTTATGAAGCTTTTTTAGAAGGTTTAGTTTTATTTTGTTTAACATATTTAATTTTTAAACATAAGTTTAATGTTAAAGGATTTACCTCAGGCTGTTTTTTAACTTTTTATGGAATTTTTAGAATTTTTTCTGAACAATTTAGACAACCAGATTTACACCTGGGGTTAGTTTTTTTTAATTTGAGCCTTGGATCAATTCTTAGTTTTGTAATGATATTTTTTGGTATTTACCTTATCTTATATAATAATGAGCATAATAAAAAAATTTAAAAATAAAATTACACTTGATAAGTATATTAATTTAGCCTTGTACAATGAACAGGACGGGTATTACGAAAAAAAAGGAATATTCGGAAAAAGCGGTGATTTTATTACATCACCTTACATTTCTAGCATTTTTGGAGAAATAATAGCTGTATGGATACTTGATCAGTTTATAAACAAAAAAATTTATAATTTTAGCATTTTGGAAATTGGAGCAGGTGAAGGTTATTTAGCAAAGGATATTTTGAATACCTTTGAAAAATTCAAAAATATAAAATTTAAATTTAATTATGTAATATGTGAAAAAAGCAACTTTTATAAAAAACAACAAAAAAATAAGCTTTATAGGTTTAATATAAAATGGATAAATAATATTAAAAATTTTAAAAAAAAAAATTGTATAGTATTATCAAATGAGTTAATTGATGCATTTCCAATTAAGCAATTGTTTAAAAATAATAATGCGTGGTATGAAAAATACGTTAAACTTAATAGTAAATTAAATAAATTTGAGTTTGTAGACGTAAAAATAAAAAAATCTCATCAGGTATTTAAAAAAATTTATCCTTTAAAAAAATTAAATTTTATCGAATATGAGCCTGATATCGAAAATTTTGTTAAAAATATCTCAAATATTTTAAAATTTGATAGTAATAATATTTTTATAACATTTGATTATGGCTACAACTCAAGAGATTTTAAGAACACTATTCAAGCATTATATAAACACAAAAATGCTAATATTTTAACTAATATTGGAAACGTGGATATTACTCACCTTGTTAATTTTTATTATATAAAAAAATTATTTCAACTTAACAAGATAAACAACATAAATTATCATACTCAAAGTGAGTTTTTAATTAATTCTGGTATTAATATTAGATTAAATCAAGTAATTAAATATACTAAAAATAAAGAAAATCAAAAAAAGCTTTATTTATCTGTTGAGAGATTGATATCAAAAAATAAAATGGGTGAATTATTTAAGGTTTTAATTGCATCAAAAAATTAATTATGTTTCTATTTTCAGAGAAGTTCAAATCAAAAAAAATTTTTCACGCTTTTTGCACAAGAAAAGGTGGTGTTTCAAAAGGTATTTTTAAATCACTTAACTTTGGTATTGGATCTAAAGACAGTAAAAATTTTGTCAGAAAAAATTTTAACATTATTAAAAAGAAAACTAAATTGAAAAAAATTTACTTAGTAAAGCAATATCACAGTAATAAAATAATAAAATTTAATAAAGAGAATAAAAACCAAGTACTAGGCAAAGGTGATGGAATTTTTACTGACATAAAAAAAATTGGTATTGGAATTTTAACAGCTGATTGTGCTGCCGTACTTTTCAAAGACAAAAAGGAAAAATTTATTTGTTGCGTTCATTCTGGATGGAAAGGCGCTTATAAAAATATATTAAAAAAAGCTATTAAATGTTTTGAAGAACAAAATATAAAACCAAAAAATATTTTAGTAGCCCTAGGGCCCTGTCTTGGAGCAAAAAGTTACGAGGTATCCACAACATTTAAAGTAAAAATAATAAAAAAATATAAAAATTCGGGTAAATGTTTTAAAAATAAAAAAGGTAAATTGTTTTTTGACTTGCGAAAATTTATTGTAAATAGACTAATTGATTCGGGAATTACAGTAAATAACATAAGTCATGTAAATAGAGATACTTACAAACTTAGTCGTCTTTTTTATAGTTACAGACTGTCTTTGCACAAAAAAGAAATAGATTATGGACGAAATTTATCAATTATCAGTAAAAATTAATTTGAAAGGATTATTAAATAAACTATAAGAATTATATGAAGCTAATTTCAGGAAGTTGTAATGAAAAACTGAGTAAAGAAATAGCTAAAAATCTAAAATCAAGATTATCAGATATAAAAATAATAAGATTTGCGGACAGCGAAGTATATTGTGAGATAAAAGAAAATATGAGGGGCAAAGACGTTTTTTTAATTCAAGGAACTTCTTATCCGGCTAATTATAATATAATGGAACTTTTAATTTGTGTAGATGCGCTTAGAAGAGCTTCTGCAAAAAGTATAACTGCAGTGCTTCCATATTTTGCATATGCAAGACAAGATAGAAAAGTTTCTCCAAGATCGCCTATAAGTGCTAAATTATTTGCAAATCTTTTAACACAAGCAGGTGTTAATAGAGTTTTGACTATGGACCTGCATGCTAATCAAATTCAGGGTTTTTTTGATATTCCAGTAGATAATCTTTTTGCTGCACCGATTTTTGTGAAACATATCAAAGCAAGAATTAAAAATAAAAACATTGTATGCGTAGCACCAGACGTTGGAGGTGTTGAAAGGGCTAGAGCTATTGGAAAGAGATTAGGTGCGGACTTGGCTATAATTGATAAACGAAGGTCGGGACCCGGAAGATCAGAAGTTATGAACGTAATTGGGAATGTAAAAAATAAAATTTGTATAATTCTAGACGACTTAGTAGATAGCGGAGGAACGATTGTTAACGCAGCAAAAGAGCTTAAAAACAAAGGTGCACATGAAGTATACGCCTATGTTGTTCATGGTGTTTTAACGGGCAAAGCTGTAGACAGAATTAATAATTCAAAAATTAAAAAATTTATAATAACAAATTCTATCGAAAATAGTAAAAAGGTATCAAAATTTAAAAAATTTGAGACAGTTTCTATAGCTAAGTTATTTGCTAATGCCATTTACAGTATTTCGTCATCAAAATCTGTTTCTAAACTATTTAAATAGAAAAAATTTATAATTATAATACTTGTTTTTATATTAATCATATTATAAAACCCCCGTGATCATGAATAAAGATTTGCAAACATTAGATGTTGACTTGAGAAAAACAAAAACTAAGTCTGAGTTAAATAAATTAAGATCTGAAGGTTTTGTTCCAGGAATTTTATACGGTGAAATTGATAAAAATATTACATTAAGTATTAAAAAAACATCACTAGAGAAATTTTTAAATTCTACAAATTTTATGAGTACCGTAATAGCTATAACTGTAGGTGGAAAAAATTATAAAGTTTTACCAAGAGATGTTGAGTTTGACTCTTTATCTAATCAGCCAGTGCACGTAGATTTTCAAACACTTAGTTCAAATACAAAAGTTCAAGTATGGATACCAGTTAAATTTTTAAATGAAGAGAAATGTCCAGGATTGAAAAAGGGAGGCGTTCTTAATATTGTTAGAAGAAAAGTTGAGCTTAATTGTCCAGCTGATAATATACCAGCCGAACTACAAGTTGACCTTGAACAAAAAGAAATTGGAGATAGTATCAAAATTTCTGCAATTAAGTTACCAGAAAAAGTTAAACCTACAATATTAGATAGGAATTTTACTATAGCATCAGTGGCAGCACCTACTGTTGTGGCAGAACCTGAATCAACAGCTGAGAAAACCGATGAAGAATCTCAAGCTACAGAAGGAGGCGAAACTCAAACTACAGGCGCAGGTGATGGGACAAAACAAGAAGCAAAAGGTCAAAAAATTGAAACCAAAAAAGAAGAAAAAAAACCTGCTGAAATCAATAAAAGCGCTGATAAAAAGAAATAACTAAATGTTACTGTTTGTTGGACTTGGTAATCCTGATCCTAAACATAAAAATAATAGACATAATATAGGTTTTATGTTGATCGATGCGCTCAATAAGAAATTTAATTTTTCAAAACAAAAACCAAAATTTAAAGGACTGTTAACTAGTGGAGAAATTAATAGTCGTAAAATTATGCTTGTCAAACCACTAACATTCATGAATAACTCTGGCGTATGTTTAAGAGAAATACAAGATTATTATAAAATCGATAAGAAAAATATTTTTGTATTTCATGATGATTTAGATTTAGAGATTGGTAAAATAAAATGTAAAAATGGTGGTTCGAGTGGTGGGCATAACGGTATTAAGTCAATAACAGAAATTTTAGGTGAAAATTTTAATAGAGTAAGAATTGGTATTGACCACCCTGGAAGTAAAAAATTTGTAGATCAACATGTTCTAAATGACTTTTCAAATGAAGAAAAAAACATAATTGAAGAAACTATATCTAAAATTTTAGATAATATTTTTTTACTATTTGATAAAAAATTAGATGATTTTTCAAGTAAAACAAATAATTAATGAGTTTTAAATGTGGAATAGTTGGATTGCCAAATGTCGGTAAATCGACAACCTTTAACGCACTTACTAAATCTAGAAATGCTCAGATAGCAAATTTTCCGTTCTGTACTATAGACCCAAATATAGGTATAGTAGAAATTCCTGACCATAGATTGGAAAAAATTACAAAGATATCTAACTCTAAAGAAAGAATAAATAGTCTTATAACTTTTGTGGATATTGCTGGTCTTGTAAAAGGAGCGTCCAAAGGTGAGGGTCTTGGCAATAAATTTTTATCTCATATTAGAGAAGTAGATATGATTGTTCATCTTGTAAGGTGTTTTGATGACCCTAATATACAAAATGTAAATAACACAGTAGATCCATTACGCGATTTAGAAATGATTGAAACGGAATTAACTCTTTCTGATATGGAAAGTCTGGAAAAGAGATTAGATAAAAAAAATAAAAATAAAATTTCTAATAGTGAGGAAAAAAATTTTCTATCAGAAATTTATAAAAACTTGTCAGAAGGTTTAGATTTAACAAGTAAGATAAATTCTTACGACAAAAAGCTGATAACTTTTGCTTCAACACTATCACTTAAGCCAAAAATTATTGTTTGTAATGTTAATGAGGATGACATCTTAAAAGGTAATAGTCATGTAGATAAGGTGAAAAATAAATATAAAAATACTAATGTAATTACAATATCAGCAGATATAGAAAGACAAATTAGTGAATTAGGCAATGAAGATGCAAATGATTTTAAAAAAGATTTAGGCATAAATGAATCTGGCTTGGATAAATTAATAAAAGTGAGTTTTGATACATTAAATCTAAATACTTATTACACTTCAGGTGCTAAAGAATCAAAATCTTGGATAATAAATAAAAATACAACAGCACCAGATGCGGCAGAGATAATACACAGTGATTTTAAAAAAGGTTTTATAAAAGCAGAAGTTATATCTTACAAAGATTTCATAAATTTTAACGGGGAAAATGGATGTAGGGAAAATGGCAAGTTAAGAATTGAAGGAAAAGATTATGTTGTAAGAGATGGTGATATTTTACACTTTCGTTTCAATATTTGACCAGATTTTCTTTTTGATAATAAATCCAAGAATTGTTAAAATTAATAAATAAATTATAGATTTAAAACCAGTTCTTTTTCTAGCTTCCAAATGAGGTTCTGCAGCCCATGTTAAAAAGGCTACCACATCTTTTGAAATTTGTTCCTCTGACGCATTTGTGCCGTCTGTATACTCAACGGATCCATCATTTATAGGTTTGGGCATACGAATTTTGTTTCCTGTCATATATTTATTAAAATAAACCCCTTCTTCTAAAGTAATATTTGAAGGAATTTCATCTGCATAACCCATAAGCACTGAATAAACATAGTTTGCACCACCTTTTCTCGCTTTAACCAAAACTGACATGTCAGGTGGATAAGCACCACCATTTGCTGCTCTGGCTGCATTAGAATTGGAATATGGTTTTACGAATTTATCTGAGGGAAGCGCTGTACGAGTAAACATTTCTCCGTCTTGATTGGGGCCATCTTGTACCTCAAATTGACTTGCAATAGCTTTAACTTCTTCTTTAGAAAACTCTGGACCTCCCTTCTCTCCTAAATTTCTATAACTTAAGTGTCTCATTGAATGACATGATGCACAAACTTCTTTGTATACTTGAAAACCTCTTTGAAGTGATGCTTTGTCAAATTTACCAAAAAAACCATCGAAAGGCCAATTTACCTTTATTAGATCTGTTTTATTAACTTCGGAAAAACTATTTTGGGTTAGAAAGAAAAATACAATAAGAAATGTTCTGAATATTTTAATCATTAAGTAAAATTAAATGTTTTTATTTTACCTTTTTTTTTCCAATCCATATATTCATTAATACTTTGAGGCATTGGTAATGGCTTTTCGTACCTTGAAACTAATGGCGCTAATACCAAAAAGAAAGCAAACCAATAAATTGTCCCTAGACGACCCAAAACTAGATAAATACCCTCAGCCGGCATTGCCCCAACATACATCAATAAGAAAAAGTCTAAAACAAATAAAAATACGCATTGTTTCCATATAGGTCTAAATACACTCGATCTGACTTTACTGAAATCAAGCCATGGAAGTAAACCTAGAATAGCTATGCTGCTAACCATTGCTATAACCCCCATCAACTTGTCTGGTATGGCTCTTAATATTGCGTAGAAAGGCAGAAAGTACCATTCTGGAACAATGTGAGCAGGAGTAACCATTGGATTAGCAGGAATATAATTATCTGGATGACCTAAATAATTTGGAGCAAACATCATGACTGCAACAAAAATTAAAATAAATATTAGCATGCCAACAAGATCTTTGCTTGTAGTAAATGGTGAAAATGAAACTGTATCTCGAGTATCTTTTGGCTCAATACCTGAGGGATTATTCGAACCAACTATATGTAAAGCTATTACATGGAACACAACAATTCCAACTATTAAAAAAGCAATTAGCCAATGCAGAACATAAAATCTATTTAATGCTGCGTCACCAACTGAATAATCTCCCCATAACCATGTTACAATACCTTCACCTATGAGTGGGATAGCTGAAAAAAGATTTGTTATAACTGTTGCACCCCAATAGCTCATCTGACCCCAAGGTAATGTATATCCTAAAAATGCAGTTGCGATCATCAAAAAAAATATAGTGATACCTAATAACCACATTAGCTGTCTAGGTTCTTTATAAGAACCATAATATAATGACCTAAATATATGCAAATATACTGCTATAAAAAAAAACGAGGCCAAATTCATATGAGCATATCTAATTAACCAACCAAAATTTACATCCCTCATAATTTTTTCTACTGAGTCAAAAGCCTCGTCTGCAGATGGTTTATAATGCATACCTAGAGCTAATCCTGTTATTATCAAAAAAATTAGACATAACATTAATATTCCACCAAAACTCCAAAAATAATTTAAAGTTTTTGGAACTTGAAAATCTAAATATTCATGTTTGAAAATTCTAAATATAGGTAGTCTATTGTCTATCCAACCTATTACACCGGAGTATGGTGAACCATCTACCTTGTTAGTGTGAACTGGTTTAAATTTCTCTTGTTCAGAATATTCGCTCATTCAGTTAACCTATAACTATTCTGTTATCGTCTATAAATTTATAACTAGGTACTTCAAGATTAGTTGGTGCGGGTCCTTTTCTAATCCTTCCAGATGTATCGTAATGTGATCCATGGCAAGGGCAAAACCACCCACCATATTCACCTTTGCCATTTATTGGTACGCACCCTAGGTGAGTACAAATTCCTATTACCACTAACCATTCTGATTTTTTAACTCTAATTTTATCATCCTCTGGGTGCTTTAAATCTTTTATATTTATGCTTTCTGCAGATTTTACTTCCTCAGGTGTTCTTCTTTTAATAAAAACCGGTTTACCTCTCCACATTACTGTTATTTCTTTACCTTTCTCAATTTTACTAATATCTACCTCAATAGATGATAGTGCTTTTACTGATGAGTCTGGATTCATTTGAGTTACTATTGGCCAAATCGTAGCTCCTGCACCGACTGCACCTAGAGTGGCAGTTAATGTATAAATAAAATCTCTTCTTGTAGTTTTTTCTTTAATATTATTCCTATCCATGTTTTAGATTTATCATAAATAAATTAAAATGCTTAAATATTACTACATCCAGAATGACGCAGAATAAGATAAATATAGCTCTTTATCAGCCAGATATTCCTCAAAATACTGCTGCGATCATTAGAACTGCGGCATGTTTGGGAGTTAAATTAATGATCATACAACCTTCAAACTTTGTATTTGATGAGAAAAAAGTAGGAAGAATTTATATGGATTATCTAAAACATTGCGAGCTAGAGTTCTACGAATCAACGGATGATTTTTTTGACAAAAATAAAAAAAAAAGAGTAATACTATTCACAACCAAATCATCAAGTAATTACTTTGATTTTAAATTCAAAAGAAATGATATATTATTGTTTGGAAATGAAACTAGCGGTGTATCAAATGTATTATATAAATCACTGACATATCAAGTTACAATACCAATGAATAATAAAACAAGATCTCTAAATTTAGCATCATCAGTGTCTATTGGTATTTCAGAAGCCTTGAGGCAATTAAATGTTAAATAAAAAAAAAGAAATAGAAAATTGGTTTAGATGTTTGAGAGACTTAATCTGCCAAGAATACTCCAATATTGAGTCCAAAAAAAAATTTAAAAAAAAGAAATGGAATAGAAAAAAAAAATCATTAGGTGGAGGAGAAATCGCTATGTTAAGAGATGGTAAAACTTTTGAAAAAGTTGGTGTAAATATTTCTACAGTGTATGGCAAATTTGATCGCATATTTGCAAGGCAAATTCCGGGAACATCTAAAAGCAATAAGTTCTGGGCGTCAGGAATATCCGTAGTTGTTCATCCAAAAAATCCACATGTGCCCTCATTGCATTTTAATACTAGATATATTGAGACAAGCAAAGGCTGGTTTGGCGGTGGTATGGATATGACACCAAATGTTAAAAACCTAGCTTTGAAAAAAAAATTTCATGATGAGCTTAAATTTTTGTGTAATAGTTATGACAAAAAATACTACAACGAATTTAAAAAAAATTGTGATAAATATTTCTTTTTACACCATAGAAATGAACCTCGTGGAGACGGAGGAATTTTCTTTGATTATTTGGATAAAGATTGGATAAAACATTTTAACTTTATAAAAGATATTGGATTATGTTATTTATTATTATCTAGCAAAATAATAAGATCGAATAATACTAAAAAATGGAATAAAAAACTTAAGGAATATCAATTAAAAAAAAGAGCTAAATATACTGAATTTAATTTACTTTATGATAGAGGTACTAAATTTGGTCTGAGTACTGATGGTAATTTAGAAGCTATTTTTATGTCGTTACCACCAAGTGCAAAATGGTAAAAATATGGACAAACAACCAATTACAATAAAAGGTCTCGAAAAAATTAAAAGTGAACTTGCTGAAAGAAAAAATATTATAAGGCCTAAAATTGTTAGCGCAATTTCTGAAGCAAGATCACACGGAGATTTAAAAGAAAATGCTGAATATCATGCTGCTAAAGAGGAGCAGTCTTTCAATGAAAAAAGAATTAGAGAGATTGAAACAACATTAGCAAATGCAAATATTATAGATGTAAGTAAAATTGAAAATACAGGTAAGATAATTTTTGGATCTACGATTGATGTAATTGATTTAGAAACAAGTAAAAAAAATACTTTCAAAATAGTCGGTAAAGATGAGGCGGATATTAAACAGGGATTAATATTTTATAAATCTCCCATGGCTAAAGGGTTTATAGGAAAAAACAAAGAAGATTGTGTCACTATTATAACGCCGTCTGGTGAAAAGAATTTTGAAGTTTTAGATGTAAGATATATTTAATAATTATTTATAAATTTCTATTGCATCTTCAATATCTTTTTCGGAAATAATATTATTGTTAGACTGCCATCTATGTCTTAAAAAAGAAAAAACTTTTTTCAATTTTTCCTCGTCTTTAATTCCTTTTGATTGAAACAGTAATTTGTCAAAAACAAATTCATCAGAACCTCGATTTTTAAGAGAGTCGTAATTTCTTTTATAATCATCATAATTATAATTATTATTAACTAAATACTGAAATTGAATGTAGTCTTTAATAAATATTAGCGGCATATTAATAGCCTTTTTTTCAACTAAATCTATACCTTCATTTGAAATTGAAAAATCATATGTGAAATTTTTTTGTAAATTTTCAAACCTATTTCTTATTTTGTTTGAGAGATTAAATTCTTTAACAAATTTTCGATAATTTTCAGTTTCGTCTATTAATAGAAGAGCAAGTAAAATAATATAATCAAAACTACTGTCAATTATCTTATTATTTTTAGTAAAATTTAATCTTTCGAAATATTTTAAACCTTTATAAATATAAGAGAAAAAATCTAAACAAAATTTATGTCCAAATAATTTATATGGATTACCACCAATTAATATTTTACTAAGCTCTTGAATTTTTCTTTCGTTAGATAAACCCGAAATACCATTTTCATGTTTAGTTATGCTTTTTAGAACAATTTCCTCATGTTCACATTTTGAATAGATAGAAAAAAATCGAAAATACCTTAAGGCTCTAAGATAATCCTCTTTAATTTTTTGATCTGGATCTGTAACAAATCGTACTTTGCCATTTTTAAGATCTGTAATTCCATTAAATGGGTCAATATAATTATTATAATCATAGTATATTGAGTTTATTGTAAAATCCCTTCTTAATGCGTCTTGTTTCCAATCGGTGGTAAAAATAACATCAGTTTGTCTTCCAGACTGATTTATATCCTTTCTTAATGTAGTAATTTCAAATTTAAATTTTCCGATAAATGCAGAAATTAAACCATAACCTCGGTTCTCATCATTAAATTTAATGTTTTGCTCTTTTAATATTTCCGAGACCTCATCAGGAGTTAGTGATGTTGCCATATCTATATCTTTAATTTGAACTTTTAGGATCTGATCCCTGACACATCCTCCTACAAATCTACAAACTACTTTATCTCTACTTTTATTTAAAACTTCATAAATTTTTTGAGCTTCGCGTATTTGTTTTAAATTTTCAGTCATTTTTTTGGCTGGGGCTCTAGGATTCGAACCTAGGATGACGGTACCAAAAACCGTTGCCTTACCGCTTGGCTAAGCCCCAATAATAAACTAATTAATTGTTTTGACTGATGCTGTCCAATAATTTTTATACTTTCTTTTAAACATATTTTTTGCATTATAAAGTGATTTTTTGTCTCCAAAAATACCAAAACAAGCTGATCCGCTACCGCTAATATTACAATACTTACAGCTATCAATTCTTTTTAGTAAGTTAATTATATTAGCTATTTTAGGTTCTATATTTATTGAAATATTTAATAAATCATTTTTAAATGCTTTATAATTTAAATTATTATTTTTTATAATTTTAGAAATACCCAAACCTTTTGAGAAGATTATATTTTTTTTGTAAACTTCTTTTGTAAGTAAAATCTTTTTTGGATAAACAATTAATATATTGAGTTTTTTTTTAAAATTTATTATTTTAAATCTTTCACCAAAATTATATATGAGTTTAGGTTTATTGTTTAAAAATATTGGACAATCTTTGCCTATTTTGCTTAGAATTTTTACCTCCTTATATTTAGAAAAATTTAATTTATAATTTTTTTTTAAATAATTAAAAATTGTCGTGCAGTTTGATGATGATCCTCCTAATCCAGATCCGATCGGTATTTTTTTATTTACAATAACCTTAAAAAAAACCTCTTGAAGCTTTTTTTCTTTCCTTATCAAATTAAGTATTTTGTGAATCGTTGAGTTTCTAAAACCCAATTTTTGGTTTAAACCTTTAAATGATATTATATCTTTTTTTCCATTTTCAATTTCTTTTATAAAAATATCATCTTTTAGATCTGTCTGAACTACAAATGAATTAATTACATGGAAGTTTTTTTTTTTCTTTAATACATTTAAAAAAATATTTATTTTCGATAAGCTTTTTAAATGATTAAAATTTTTATAAACCATCTATAATTTTTTTCTCAATCCTTTTTTTTACTTTTTTTTCAATTGAATTAAGTTTTAATGCATTCTTCCATATATATCTTGCTTGAAGTTTTTTATTTAGTTTCCATAATACATCTCCATAATGATCATAAACTTCTACTTCGTACGGAGCTTTTTCATAGGCTAATTTTAAATACTTTTCTGCCATTTCATAATTTTGATTTAAAAAGTATGCCCATCCTAAAGAATCTATTACATACCCATATTTCCATTCACTTAATTCATTTGCCTTATATAACATTTTTTTTGCTTTATCTAAATTCCGCCCCCTCTCAAGCCAGCTATATGCAAGATAATTAATTACTCTGAATTGATTAGATGAAACTTCAATTGATTTTAGAAAATTTTTTTCAGCTTTATTCCATTTATCCAATCTTTCAAAGCAAATACCCTTGTAATAATAAAGTTCCCAAGAGAGATTGGGAACATTAGTAGAGTTTTCGGCAAAGCGGTAATATTTTAATGCTTTTTTATATTTTTTTTTATATCTATAAAAATTTGCAATATCGATATTCTTTTCGTAAATATAATATTTAGTTTCTTTTAATATTGAAATTAATTCGTTAGGTTTTTTTTTATTATTTAGTAATAATTGGTAATTTATATACCAATTATATTCTTCACCAATATTTCTTAATATATTGATTATTTTTTGATTAACTTCCTGGTTATTATTTTTTAAATCATGCTCAAAAAGCAATAAATAATTACTTAAAAATTTAGGGTTTAAATAATTTGATAAGGATAAAAGTATTTGAGAAACCTGATTCTCTCCTCTATCAAAGTAGAAACCTGCAAATAGATATAAAATTTCAGCTAAATTATCTTGTAATTTATTTTTATCGTAAAAGTTTATAAAATTATTTTTATTATTTTTTATATTTATCTTTAATTGCTTCAATAAAATACTATTTCTATTATTTTCTAAAGAATTTTTTAATATATTTATCGCTTGTTTATTTTTAGAACTTGATACTTTATTAAGTGCAATTAATGCATGATATCTATGTAATGAATTATCTTGAATTATTATTTTTTCATAAAATGACATGTCTTTCTCATTGTTTAAATAACTTGAAATTAAATAATTGTTGATCAAGTCTACTTGTTTGCTTAATGGTTTATGATTAAAATCTTTGGTTAAATTTGACTTTAGTATTGTCCATCTTTTTAAGGAAAAAATTAACTCGTCGTAAAGAGGATCAATTTTACTGTTTTTACTTATTGTATTTATAGCCTTATCAAATTTTTTTTCTTTTATAAATTGCGTAAATAATACGAGATTATAAGGAAATCTAGATTTTAATTTACCATCAAAATCATTTATATATCTTGATGCTTTTTTTATATCTCCATTGACTGTTAAAGCAATTACATATTGTAAATTAAACAACTCGTGTTCCTTTTTTAAATCCTCTAGTCCAGATAAATACTTTTGAGAATTTAAGAAATCGCTTCTTTTATTTAAAATTGTTCCATAAAGATATTTTGTCATAAATTTAGATGACTTAAGTCTATCATTTTTATCAGTAAAAATATTTGAGAACACAATATCAGTGGATAAAAAAATAAAAATTATAGTGAGTATTATTTGTTTTTTTAATATTATATTCATATGGACAACTTAAAATTAATTTCCGATTATTATCATTTTAGTGAGGTATTTGATAGATTAATTTATTCAAAAAAAAACCAAAATAATAAAAAAAATTCTTTTGAAAATCTTAAAAAAGAAATTGAAAAATTAAGTACAATTTATAATAAAAATATAAATAATTTAGTTTTCGCTGATGGCAGTAAAAACGCAAATTTAATGATAATCGGAGAGGCACCTGGATCTGTAGAAGAGAAGATGCAAAAACCATTTGTGGGAGATGCAGGTAAATTGCTTGATAAAATGCTATCCTCTATAAATTTATTGAGAAAAGATACTTATATTACCAATGTAGTAAATTTTAGGCCACCAGATAATCGTAAGCCAACTACCACAGAAATAAATCAATTTTTTCCATTAATTAAAAAGCACGTAGATTTAATAAAGCCTAAAATAATATTATTATTGGGTTCTACAGCCTTAGAAACTTTTTTTAATAAAAAATATTCTATAACTAAAATTAGAGGAACTTGGCTTGAAATTCAAATTAATAATAAGATATATGATTGTTTACCGTCTTTTCATCCAGCTTTTCTTTTGAGACAACCTGACCAGAAAAAGTTTTCATGGGTAGATCTAAAGTTAATAAGAGATAGGTTAGCAAAAATTAATAGCGTTTATGGATGAAAATAAAATTATCGGTGTTGACGAGGTGGGGAGAGGCTGTTTAGCGGGACCTGTGGTAGCAGCTGCAATAATATTAAACATTAAGGACTTAAATAATAAAGAAATTAAAGATTCCAAACTACTAAGTTTTAAACAAAGGAAGAATATGTTTAACATTTTAAAGAAAAATTCTGTATTTAGATTTGGAATTGTTAGTGAAAAAAAAATAGACGATATCAATATATTAAATGCATCATTATTAGCTATGAAAATAGCGGTAAGCAAAATAGATAATTATAAAAAATATAAAATTCTAGTAGATGGTCCAATGTCATTTGATAAAAAAAATTTAAATATTGAGCCAATAATTAATGGGGACAATTTAAATACCTCAATATCTGCAGCTTCAATAATGGCGAAATATTATAGAGATTGCTTAATGATTAGATTAGCGAGAAAGTTCCCTCAATATATGTGGGAAAAGAACTTCGGTTACGGAACTAAAGATCATATCAAAAATATTAGCAAATATGGAATTTGCAAGCACCATAGAAAATCTTTTAAACCAATACACAACATATTGAGTAAAAAAAAAAATATAATTCTAGATAACAAACCTTCTTGTTTGACTTTGTTGTTCATTTGGAGTCTATTCTATCTCTGGTTGAAATGACTAAAAAAGAAAAAAATATAAAATTAATAAATGGTGATTGCATTGAAGTATTGACTAAAATTGACTCAAAAACTATTGACCTGATTTTTGCCGATCCGCCATACAATCTACAACTTAAAAATAAATTAACACGGCCTGATTTATCAAAAGTAGAGGCAGTTAATGACAAATGGGATAAGTTCACAAGCTTTGAAAGCTATGACAAATTTTGTATTGATTGGTTAAAAGAGTGTAAGCGACTATTAAAAGATGACGGAGCGATTTGGGTAATCGGTACCTATCATAATATATTTAGAATTGGAAAAATTATGCAGGATTTGGGATTTTGGATACTAAATGATGTAATATGGAATAAATGCAATCCAATGCCGAATTTTAAAGGTACTAGATTTACTAATGCACATGAAACTTTAATCTGGGCTGGTAAAAGTGAAAAATCTAAATATACTTTTAATTATTTATCTCTTAAAACTTTTAATGATGACAAGCAAGTTAGGTCAGATTGGGAGATTCCAATCTGCAATGGAAAGGAAAGATTAAATATTAATTATAAAAAAGCTCATTCAACTCAGAAACCTGAGGCTCTATTAAATAGAGTAATATTGTCTTCAACAGACCAATTTCAAGTTATTTTAGACCCATTTATGGGCACTGGTACAACAGGTGCAGTAGCAAAAAAATTACAAAGAAAATTTATTGGTATAGAAAGAGAAAAAAAATATTTTGAATTAGCAAAACAAAGAATTAACTTAGCAGAAGAATTAAATAAAAAATATTTACAAACAATAGTAAATAGGCGGAAAGAAAAAAGAGTACCATTTGGATATTTGGTTGAAAGCGGTCTTGTTGAACCTGGATTAAACTTATTCGATATAAAGAAGAAACATACTGCAGAAGTTATGGCTGACGGTAGTATTAGATGCAACAAAGTTATCGGTTCAATACATAAAGTTGGAGCAGAAATTGAGGGCCAACCTAGCTGTAATGGATGGTCATATTGGCACTTAAATGTTGAGGGTAAATTAATACCAATAGATATATTGAGAAAAAAAATAAGACAAAGCTCTTTATAATTTATTAGAAAAAATAGATTTATTTAATATCAAACTAAAAATTTTAGATTTTGAAGTGCAACCCAAAACCAAATTTCTTATACCCTTAAGCAATTTGTTTGTTAAATGATAAATAATAATTGTATTCTCAGATTTTTTGATTATTTTCTTAATTCTTTTAAATCTTGCTTTATTTAAATTTTTTGTACTTAAATTGCCTGATTTTAATAATTTAAAAGAATGATACGCATCTTCAATAGCCTGGGATGCACCTTGAGCTCTTGAGGGTATAAACCCGTGTGAGGAGTCACCAATATAAATTACATTTTTTTTTCCAAAAACAATTTTTTTATTTTTGTAAATAGGCCAAACATTAATATTAGATATTTTTTTAAAAAAATCAAATTTTGTTTTAAATTTTTCAAAGAAAAGTTTAATTAATTTTTCATCTTTTTTGTCATAACCATTAATATTTAATTTATCATTTTTAAATTTCTTATTTATTATCCAAACAAAGTTATATTTATCCTTATTTAAATTATTTAGTCTATAATTAACAAAGTGTTCATTGTTACCTAAGTATAAATTAATATTATAGTCGTTATTAGTATTAAAAAATGTTCCTCTTAAAGCATATAATCCAGTAAAAATTAGATTATTTAATTCAGTATTTTTTTTTAATTTGGAGAATATTCCATCACACAAAAAAATAAAATCATATTTTAATTTTTGATTATTCAAAAAAACTTCATTGGTTTCATAATCAATACTTTGAACTTCTATATTTTTTAAATTTTCAAATAGTCTATAATANTCAAAAAATTTTTTTAAAAGCACTGATCTATCTATTGTTATATAATTATTTAGATTTTTGAAGTTTAATATGATTTNAGATAATAATTTTTGTGAATACAAATCTCTTACAATTAATTTATTAATTATTAAATAATCTTCTTTTTTTAAAATCTCTTTAAAATTTAATAGCTCTAAAATTTTTATTGAATTAGGAGACAGTTGTATACCATTTGTATTATCGAAAATTTTTGATCTTTTTTCAAATATTGTTAATTCACATTTAAAATTTTTTTTGAGCAAGCTCCCCAATATAACACCTGAAACTCCAGCGCCTATTATAGCAATTCTCATATATGTGTTATTTCTTTTAAAATTCTTTTCATAAAACTGCTTTGAAATTCTAGTTTAATTTTTTTTTTTGTTATATAAAAATATTTTTTATCATAACAACTCGGATTATTCATTTTATAAAGATAAAGATTACACTTTCGATTAGAAATTAGAATAGTTAATTTTTTTATAAATAAAACTTCATTAGAGTAATTAAAATGAAATTTAAGAGTATTTTTAATATTACATTCTTTATAACTAAATATTGGGAAATTAAGAAAACCTTTTAGTGGTCCAAAGTTATCTTCATATGTCATCAAGTATCTACCATTTTTAAAAGAAACAAGAATAAAATATTCTTCAAGTTTAGTAATTTTTTTATTTGATTTTAACTTAAAACTTTTATTTTTATACGACAGGCATTCTGATGTAAGTGGACATAAACTGCAGTTTGGATTTTTAGGTTTACAAATCAAAGAGCCAATTTCCATTAAACCCTGCATTAATTCTGAATTAAATTTCTTACATTGTAATTTTTTTGTGAATTTCTTTACACTCTGCAATAAATTTTTACTTGATTTAATATCAAATACTCTTTGTATAATTCTTTTTACATTTCCATCTATACCTATTAAAGGTTTATTAAAAATAATGGCTAATAATGTTTTGGCTGTGTAATCCCCTATTCCAGGAAGATTTATTAATGCTTCATAATTATCAGGTAATTTTCCTTCATGTTGATTAACAATTATTTTAGCAGTTTGTTGAAGAAATTTTGCTCTTCTATAATATCCTAGTCCCTGCCACATTTTAATAATACTCGTATTACTTGTTTTAGTTAGTGATTTAAAATTTGGATATTTTTTATAAAATTTGTTAAAATAAGGTATAACTGTATTTACTTGAGTTTGTTGCAACATAAATTCGCTTAACAAAACTTTGTAGTGCTTATCAATAAGATTTTTGTACTCTCTCCAAGGTAAGGTTCTTTTATGTTTAAAGTACCATGAAATAATTTTTTTTGATATTGATATACGCATAATGAATTACTTTAAGAATAATAAAACATATCAAAATTTAAAGCATATTAAATCAGTATTGCCTGAAAATATTAAAAAAATCTTAAGTAAGAGTAAACAAAAATTTAATAACCTAGATGATATAAAAAATAATTGGGTAAAAATCGCGTTTGATTTTTCAAAGCACTGCAAGCCAATAAGGATTTCAAATAATATAGAGGGTATGTGTTTACATCTAGAAGTTGAAAAAAAATTTATTTTAGAGGTAGATTATGAAAGAGATAATCTGATTAAAAAAATTAATTCATTTTACGGGTTTAATCTAATACAAAAAATTATGATTAATACTTATAAAATAAGTGATAAAAAGAATAATCAAACTAAAAAAAAGTTAATTAATGATAAAAACCAGAAAAAAATTAATAACATTAAAAATATAAAATTGAGGAAAATATTTGAAGATTTTGATAAGAATTGATTTTTTATGAAAAAAATAACTATTATATTTTTGGTACTATTATTCACAAGCGGTATTTCATTTTCAAAGATTACAGTTTTAAGTTATGGCGCTGATACTTCAAAAATTAATCTAAAAATATATTCTTCATTAACTTGTCCACATTGTGCTGAATTTCATTTTAAAACATTGCCAAAACTAATTGAAAAATACGCTTCAAAAAATATGATGTACATTGAAGTACTTGATTTTCCTTTAGATTACCCGGCGCTTAATGCTGCCAAGATACAAAAATGTGTTAATAATCGTCAGGATGAGTACCTAAATATAATTTATAAAACTCAATCAAAATGGTCGAATGCAAAAAACTTAAAGGAAGTTAATAATAACTTAAAAAAAATTTCATCAAAGTTCGGGGTATCATCCTCAGATTTTGAAAAATGTTTAGTAAATAAAAAAATTGAAAAAAATATATTGCAGTCAAGAATTAATGCACAGAAAAATTATAGTGTAAATTCAACGCCAACAATTGTAATTAATAAAAAAAAATATTCTGGCTCACTAGAATTTGATGAACTAAAAATTTTTATAGATAAACTTTTATAATGAAATTTAAACAAATAGATATAAATTGCTTCAAATCTTTTCCAGATCAAATATCTTTTCCAATTGATAAAGGACTAACTGGTATAGTAGGTCCCAATGGTTGTGGTAAGTCAAATATTGTTGAGGCACTTAAATGGGTAATGGGTGAAACCTCAGCGAAAAGCTTAAGGGGTGCAGGTATGGAAGATGTAATATTTAATGGAACCTCAGATAGACCTTCGAAAAACTTTTGTGAAGTTACGCTTAAATTAGATAGCGATGGAAAAAAGAGTATATCTGAAAATTTAGGAAATATTGAAGTAAGGAGAAGGCTAGAAAAGGACAAAGGTTCGAAATACTTTTTAAATGGAAAAGAAGTTAGGGCAAAAGATATACATATACTTTTCGCAGATTTATCTACAGGACCGCATTCACCATCTATGGTTAGTCAGGGACGAGTTGGTAATTTAATTACTGCAAAGCCAACAGACCGAAGAGCGATTTTGGAGGAGGCTGCAGGAATAGGTGGATTACATGCGAGAAGGCATGAAGCTGAACTTAGGTTAACAGCAGCTGAAAATAATTTAAATAAAGCAGACGATTTAATGAAACAGACAGAAATTCAACTTAAAAATTTGAGAAAACAAGCTGAAGAGGCGTACAGGTATAAATTTATTTCTGAGGATATAAAAAAAAAGGAAGCTGAATTAACCTTTCTAAACTATAAAAAAATTGAAAATGAGATTAACGACAACAGTGAAACTTTAAATGAAATAGAAGATGAAATTAGTGCAATTAATATCGAAAAAAATTATAATCTTGAAAACCTTAAAAAATTAGAAAATGATATTAAACCAATTAGAGATAGTTTAGAGATACAAAATTCTAAGCTTCAAAAAATTGAATTGGAAGCAGATAAAATTTCTGAAGAGGAAATTAGAACTAAAGAAAAAATTGATAATATAAAAAGCGAAAATAAAAATAT